>DASPZW010000257.1:0-18410 GCA_035636055.1 Actinomycetota bacterium | reverse complement strand
GACACCGCGTGCTTAACACGCTTGTGCCGTGGAGGCCCCTCTACATGCCTTCTTTGGGTGACCAAGCACGGATATGATGCTTATCCACCCAAAGAAGGTTAGCGACGGGTACTGACAGTTCCTCCGGGCGTTTTCCTCAGTGCGTCGCCGCTCCGTTGAAACTCGAACGGAATCGGATTCGGGTGTCGACGACCACGGGTTCGTCGGCACCGGGCCCGACCCAGGGTTCTTCGACGGTGAGCGGCGCAAGGGGCAGGTTGGGCTCGGCCTCGCCGTCGGGAGCAGGGCGGGCTGGGCTCGGCCCGGCGGGGGCTAACGGGACGACCGGCGGGGCTGCCGCCGGGCGGTCCCGGACGACGAGGCGCCGCAGCCCGGTGCGGACGGCGGCCCCGGTCCATCGGGCCGCCGCCAGTCCCGGGTGCTCCACCGCCCGCCAGAACAGCTCGGCAAGCACGAGCGACGCCCCGATGGCGAGCAGCAGGTACGGCAGGACGGCCGGCCTCCCCCCGAGCAGGAACGCAGTGGTCACGACGACCGGTTCGTGGACGAGGTACAGGCTGTAGGAGCGGCTGCCGCACCACTGCACCAGCCGGCTCTCCAGCACCCGCCGCCACGTGGGCATGAGGAGCCCGAGGCACAGGAGCACGCTGGCCCCCACCGTCACCGCAACCAGGCTGAGCGCGTACAGGTCGTAGGCACTGAGGCGCACCGGCCGCACCTGGGGAAGAAGGAGCAAGTAGGGCGCCGTCATGAGCGAGACGGCGATCAGGGCGATGGCGGCCACGAGGACCCACCCGATGGGCTTCGGCGGGTGCCGGGCGAGCAGCGCCCGGATGCGGTCGGCCTGGAACGCCAGCACCGACCCGATCACGAACATCGGGAGCATCTCGGCGTAGAGGTTGCCCCGGGCGGTTCCCAGGAAGACCACGACCAGGCCCCCCGCGACCCCGGCGCCTGCGATCAGCGGCCGGCGCCGGGTGAGGAGGGGGAACAGCACGCCCAGGGGCAGGACCAGGGAGAAGATGACCTCCCATTTGAGCGACGACAGCGCAGAGCTGAACTCGAACCCGTTGCGCTCGTGGAGCAGACCGGCGCTGCTCAGCCAGTCCCGGAGGGTCATGGGAATCGCGTGCCAGTTCAACCACCAACTGGCCCCGGCGACGGGCGTCCGGGCCACGGCCGCATGGAGGACGACCGCGACGACGAGCGCCGCCCACACGGGCAGGTAGAGGCGGAGGACGCGCCGGGGGTAGTACGAGACATCGAACCAGCGGCCCCCGCGACGAACCGCGGGCAGTGCGAGCACAAACCCGCTGAGCACGAAGAACAGCACGACGGCTTCGGGCCCGGACCAGAAGATGCGAAGAGGCGTGTAGCCGAGCCACCAGAGCGCCGTGCCGGCCTTGGGCGGGGGGCGCCCGGCGTACGTGTCGGCAAAGGGCCCGACGGCCGCGATCAACGCGTGGTTCATCACGACGACCAGGGCCGCGAGCCCCCGCAGCCCGTCGAGCGAACGGATCCGTCCCCCCTGGCGCTGCGGCGCCGGGGCGGGGGCCTGCTCGGGCGGCGGCTCCGGGCGGGCGCCGTTGCGCGTGCGGGCCCACGTCTGGATGGCTCCCCGGCCGACCGGCGTGACCGGGACCGACGGCACGTTGGTCCCGGTCCGTCGTTCGATGGTGGGTGCGCGCTTCATCGGGCGCAACCCTACCAACTCCGGGCCACCCCGCAGTCCGGCCGGTACCCGGCGGGTGGCTCAGCCCAGCCGGGTCGCCACGTCGTCGTCAAAGATGTAGATCGAGAAGACGCCGAGGTGATCCACCTCCACGGGGACCCCCAGCGCGGGCGGGGCCGTGTTCGAGATCTCCAGAGGGAGGATCTGCCAGCCCACGACGAGGAAGGTCCGCTGCCCGGGCACGGGGCGGTACCACGTCGTCAGGACGTTGTAGCCGAACCGGCAGAGCGCCCGCTGCGCCGGGGTCCCACACTCCTGGACGGGGTAGACCGCCACCTTCGTATCGCTCTGCCACGTGAGGCCGAGCGCGTCCCAGTACGAGGCATAGCCGCGGGTGAGCCCCTTGGCCTGCAGGTAGGCGATGAGTGCGGGTCCCTCCTGGGCGAGAGGGTAGGCCTGCAGGTACGTGACGACCCGGGGCAGCCCGAGCGCGCTCATCACGCAGAAGACCGTCGCGACGGCGGCTGTGGCGATGCGAGGCCACGGCAGCGTGGATCTCGCCCAGACGCCGTCACAGACCCCGGCCCAGACCCCGGTAAAGGCGGCGACGGCGAAGAAGACGGGGACGACGTACCGAGCCGACGTCACGTCGCCGAGCGGCAGGGTGCTGGACAGGAAGGCCGCCGACAGCGCCATCGCCGCGAACGTCCAGAACAGCAGGTAGAGGACCAGGGCGAGGCTGCCGGCGTCATCCCGCCGCCGGCGAAGGCGGGGCAGGAGGCACAGCGGCGCGGCGACGGCGCCGAGGCAGAGCACCACGGTGACGATCCCCGCCAGCGACAGGAGGCCCGCCGGGGCGCCGGGGAACTCCTCGTTGCCGAAGGCGAGGATGTCGTGGGCGAACAGCGCGAGGTTGTGGGGCACCTGGAGGAGCGGGGCAAAGGTGATCGGCGTGGTGGGCACCAGACGGAAGCCGAGCACTCGCATCAGGCGGCCGGTCACGAGATCGCTGATCATTGCGACCCCCGCCAGGGCCGCCGCCGCCTTCGCGACCCAGGCCGCGGCCGGCGTCCGGAGCAGGAGCCATGCGCCGGCGGCCGCGCCCAGGAGGGGAGCCATCCCGCTCAGCAACAGCAGCGGGTCGGAGGCGACGTTGGCCCCGGTGACGACACCCACGGCCACCACCACGAGCCACCGCGTGCGCGTGCCGGCCGGCGACGCAACCAGGACGAGGCAGGCGACCAACAGGGCGCCCGTGAACCAGGTGGGCCCCCGGAGCTCGTAGGCGCCGTAGTAGACGATCGGGGCGGCGCAGAGTGCGATGGCGAACGTCACCACCCCGGCGGCCTTCCCCGCCGCACGCCGGGCGGCCCAGCCCAGCAGCAGGACACCGACCAGGGAGGCGGCAAGCGAGAACACCTCCCACGCCCGCCGGTGGCCCGGCAGGCTCCGGGTGGCAAGGTCGAAAAGGAAGCTCGACCCGTAGTTGGCGATGCTGACCCTGGCAACCCCTCCAGAGCGGTGTGCCATCTCGGTTGCGAGCAGTGGGATCGAGGCGACGTCGCTGTTCCAGAAGATGCCGTCGACCAGCCGGCGGAGATGCAGGGCAAGGACCAGCACGTAGGCGGCTGCGGCGGCGAGCGGCGGGCAGAGAACGGCCCGGTCCGCGATTCTGAGGAAACTGGCTGTCGCAGGACGGCGCTGCGTTTCCCCGGTTTGGTCAGGCGTCGCCGTCGGGCCCTCCGAGGAGTCGGCTGCGCTCGGCCGCAGCCCGCCGCCGCATCTCGGCGGTGAGGGACGCCCAGTCGACCTGCCCGTCCGCCTGCCACGCGGGCAGGCCGGAGGGCGGAGGGAAATCGAAACGCACGGCCGTGGCCGCCGGGACGGCGTGGGGCGTGACCTTCACCTTCCCCGCCGGCATGCGCAGCACCATGGTCACGTGGTTGCGCACCGGCTCCGACGAGACGAGGATCTCGTCGATCGCCCCCCAGACGAGGCGGCCGGAGAGGCCACCTCCGCCGCCGGGAACGTCGCTCATGTCGCCGACATCGGCGATCGTCCGGCGCCAGAGGCGGAGCGAGAGAGCCAGGAGGGCGCTGTCGAGCACCCGCCGAGCCTGCGGCTGTTCGGGCCGGAAGAGCAGCCCGCGGCCCACCTGGAGGTGGATCGCATCGAAGGAACGGGCACGGCGCGCCAGGGCGAGTGCCCCCTTGAGGCCGGCGAGGGGACCGTGGTGGTCGGCGGCGCTGGGCAGTGGGGAGATGACCTCGACGGCGTGGCCCTGCGCCGTCAGGTCCTGCACCGTGCGGAGGGCGGCGGACGCTGCCGGGTCGGGCGACGGCGGGAACGGGCCGGCGACGAGGATCCTCACAGAAGGGCTTTCAGCGAGTGCTCCATGCGGTCGAGCACCTCGTCCCAGGGGTAGTTCTCGAGGACGTAGGTCCGGCCCTTGGTGGCAAGCTGCTTCGCCAGCGCCGGGGCCTGCTCGACGAGCAGCAGGCATTGGGCCAGCTCGAAGTCGTCCTCGTACACCAAGCCTCCATGGGACCGTTCGCAATGCCACCGCACGACGCCCCCCTGGGCACTGGCGATCACGGGCGTGCCGGCCAGCCACGACTCCATGACCGTGCGGGAGAAGCTCTCGTTGGTGCTCGGCTGGAGGTACGCCTCGGCGGCGGCGAAGGCATTGTTGCGCTCCGACTCGCTGAGGAACCCGAGGTCGCGCACGCGGGAGGCCAGCGACGCCGGGATGATCGGCTTGCCGGCGCCGATCGTGACCAGGTCGAGCGACAGCCCGTAGGTCTCGACCGCCAGCTCGAACCCTGCCATCAGGCGATCCCAGCCCTTCTCCGGCTCGCGCCGGCCTGCGTAGAGGAGGAACGGCCTGTCGAGGCGGTGCCGACGCCGGAACCCTTCCGCGTCGTAGGCGCCGGGGACCACGACCCCGGCCCCCGTCACAACGTGCTCCGGCAGCGGTGCCAGCGCTTGGGCGACCTCGCATTCGGGCTCGGACAGGAACCACAGCAGCGCCGGCTTGGCGAGCGTCGCCCGGAACAGGTCGAGGTGCACGTAGGACTCGTCGTGCACGCACGGCATGAGGACGGTCCGCTCGGGGGCGATGTCGACGCAGGCGACGGTGATCCACGACAGGTAGGGCGACAGGACGATCGCCTGGTACCCGGCGGCGTGCTCCATGAGGTACCGGAAGAGGGCCGGGACCCGCAGGGTCGCGTTGATCCAGCGGCACTGGTCGTCGTACGAGAGGGGGAGGCCGAGCAGGATGCGGCGCCCCAGGGCGTCGCGCTCGGCCACCGCCGGCGGGACCACCCGGAATCGCCGGAGGGTCAACCCGCCGACATGGCTCACGCCAGCGGGGTACTCGTTGCGCCAGGTGTAGTGGTCCCGGGCACAGGTGGTGAGGACGTCCACCTCCCAGCCGCGTCCGGCGAGACCCACGGCGGCCTCCCGCATGACCGCCTCCGAGCCTCCCACGACCTCGTCGCCGAACCGGGGAGGCACGAAGGCGATCTTTCCCCGGCTCGGATCGTGGCCGGGACCCACGCCGGGGCCCGCCTCAGGCATCGACAAACCGGCGGAGGGCGTCCAGCATGAGCCGGCGGGTGTTGGCGAGGGACAGCTCCTCGACCCGGGCATGGCCCGCCTTCACCAGCCGGCTGCGCAGCTCCCCGTCGGTGAGCACCCGGCGTGCCGCCACGGCCACGGACACCGGGTCCTTCGTGTCGAGCAGCAGGGCGGCGTCCCCAACGGTCTCCGGAACGGCCGTCGCCGCGTAAGCGACGACCGGTATCCCGACGTGCATCGCCTCCAGGAGGGGCACACCGAACCCCTCGTGCTCCGACATCGAGACGAACACGTCAGCCGAGCGGTAGTAGGCGAGGAGATCGCCTGGGGAGATCGTGTCGGCGAACTCGGCGGTGGCTCGCAACTCCAGTTCCCGGCAGAGCGCTTCGAGCGCTCCCCAGTACGACTCCGAGGTGGCCCCGCCCACCAGGGAGAGGCGGGCAAGGGGGTCGAAGGCGGCCCGGTAGAGGGCGAAGGCGCCGATGAGGTCGTGGTGGCACTTGTTGGGCGCCACCCGGCCCACGTAGAGCCAGTGGGCACCGCCCTGGTCGGCCGCCCGCTTGAGCCGGCCGAGGCGCCGCCGGTCGGGCGCTGCCTCGAACTGGGTGAAGTCGAGGAGGATCGGCACGACGGACGGCTCCGGGAACCCGGCAGCGGTCAGCTCCTCCGCACTGAAGCGTGAGTGGGCGATGGCGACGTCGCAGCGGGAGGCCAGTTGCCCAAGCTGGCGGCGGGCAAGGCGCATGTTGTCCGAGGCCCCCGGCGACCACCGCTCGAAGAAGGATGGGTCGGTGATGTTGTGGTAGTCGACGAAGAACGGCCCCTCCCACGCCAGCAGGGAGTCGAGGTTCCGGCAGCCGGTGGAGGCGTGGTAGAGCAGGCCGGTTGCCTCCCCTTTGGCCACGCCGGCGAGAGCCTCGAACCGGTGGCCCTTGCTCCGCATCTCGGGGTGGATGTCCTCGGAGTAGATCTCGGAATCGAGACCCAAGGAGCGGATGAGGATCTGGATCTCCAGGACGTGGGAGCCGATGGCATCCCGGTCGGCGAAGGTGGGCAGGAACTGGTGGATGGCGCTGAGCCGTGCGGTCATGAGGCGGGATCCCGGTCCCCGTCCCGGGACTGCGCCTCCAATCTGGCGACCCGGTCGCGGAGCTCGTCGACCTCCTCCTGCACGTCGTCAACTTTGCCGGCCAGCGCCTCGCCGAGATGCACCATGGCCTGCCCGAGATCGCTCACCTGATCGCCGAGGTACGTCAGGTACCAGGCGGTCAGCCGTTTGATGACGACCTTGGCGGCCTTGGCGCCCCGCCTGCGGGTGCGCAGGGGCGCATCGACGTCGATACGGGCCTCCTGGGCGACGAGGGCCAGGGCGCCGGGCACGTCCAACGTAGGGGGCAGGGGGTCGAGGCGACGCACCGCCGCTCGCACCCTCGCCGCGTAGGCGGCCGGGAAGCTGGGGGCAGCCTCGAGCTCCCGGACTGCCTCCTCGAGCCCATCGCCGGCTCCGGGGCCGGTTGGGCTATCCGTCCGGTCAACTCTCACGGACCTTGTTGTACCACCCGCCTCGTCAATCCCGCCGACGACAGAAGGGGGACGGCCTCCATGTCCCTCTTAGGACAACTCTAAGCATCTTTGTGTAGTCTACCTATGATCTCGTATGTTAGTATATGACTGTAAATATCAACGATAGTCTACAGGTTGGGAGGAGAAACATGAGATGGCGCATAATGGTCATGGCTCTCTTGACGTGTGCATTAGCGGTCGGGCCTTCCTCAGCCGCCCGGGCCCAGTCGTTGTTGCCCAGCTGTCGCGAATACGGGACCAACAAGACCTACGGAGGGGGTTGGGGGACCATGGCCGTGATCAAGCGGGGGGAGCGGGCGGGCAAGCGGGGGCCTTACGAGCTCTACGAGGTGCTCATCCGGGTCAACCCAGGGAGCCGAGGCGCAGTGGACAGAACGGGGCTGGTCGTAGAAGGAGCAGCTTTCGCCCGATTCGGTCTCTTCGGTCAGATCAATGGATACGGCCGGGAGAAGAAGTGGGATTGCGGCCCTCACTGGGCAAGCCCAACCCGTACTATGTGCATACGACAGTCACTGTGAGATGGGGTTCTACCATCAGCTTCGCCGCAGCTGCGGCCAACGGACCGGAGTTGGTCTATTGGGGGCCCATCGATAGCTGCCTCGCCACCTGATCTCGCCTTGAAGTAGGACCGATGGAGAAAGGACGACGTTGAAGACCAACGATGTCAGGGCCGTCCCGAGAGACCCTGCACGAGAAGACCCCGTCGACGAACTTGCCGACTGGGTGAGAAGCCAGAGTGCAACGCTCCGTGGCGCAGCGCAACCTCGCCCCATCGAAGAATGCCTGCCAGCTTTGGCGCCGCGTCTTTACCGCATTTTCGATAAGGCATTGGACGAGGCCTCGGCCGGAGCTTCAAGCGGTCAACCCGTTCGGCCCGAGATCCTTTGGGCTCCCGGCCGCACAATGGTGCGGTTGGGTGGCGACTCCTACGAAACCGAAGTCGGCGAGACGCTGGAATCTCTTGAGGAGGCGCTCGTCAGCACTGCCTACGCGCTGGTCGAGGGGGCCCGGGAGTACTGAACCCCGCCCTCCCAGGGGGACGTCCAACTCTTCGTTGTGTGAGCGGGGGGTAATTATCACCCCTCACGACACAAAGAAGGTTGAAACCATCGTCATTCAGGGAGCCGCCAGCAGGGCGTACAGGGCCTCGGCCACGGTCTCGAAGCTGAGGGTGGCGGCGTAGGCCCGGGCCCCCTCGCTCAGGGCCTTCCGGCGGGCCGGGTCGTCCAGGAGGGCGAGGATCGCTCCGGCGACGTCGGCCGGCGTGGCACCGGCTGAGAGCTGGACCGCAGCGCCGGCGGGGAGTTCGGCAGCCGACCCGATGGCGCTCACGATCGTGGGCACACCGGCGGCGAGGGCCTCGGCGATGGCACCGGAGAACTCGCCGTTGGTCGATGCCCGAAGCTGCACGGCCACCGCCGTCTCGGCGAGGTGCCGGTCCCAGGCAGCGTCGTCGACCCGGCCCGTGGTGGTAACCGCCCGGTCGATGCCGAGGCGCTCGGCCTGGGCCCGCACGGCGGCGAGGTCCTCCGGCGACCCCGGGCCGACGAGCACCAGGCGGGCGCCGGGGCAGGCGTCGAGGACCCCGGCGAACGCCTCCAGGAGCAGGCCCGTCGCCTTGGTCGGGTTCACGACGCCAAAGCTGGCCACCTGGGGCTCGGACGGCTCCGCCCTGGCGGGAAGCAGGCGCAGCGCATGCGGCAGCACCCCGATGCGAGCCGCATCCTCAGGGCGGGCGTCGGCGGCGGCGACAGCGGCGGCAAACATCGACGTGGTGAGGAACCGCAGCGACCGCCCGATCAGCTCTCCCGCCATGGGCTCGGGCAGGGAGTTGAGGAGGGTGGGGGCGATGAGGAGCGGGTCGGGAGGTGTGGCTGCGTCGGGATAGAGGCTGCGGTGGATGCCCTGGAACGTGTCGGGGTCGAGGGTGCCGTGATGCGCGGCGAAGGCGTAGAGCTGGGGCAGGCGGACGTCGTGGGCCAGCACGATGCCGGGGCGCTTGCGGGCCAGACCGAGCGCGCCCGTGTGGAACTCGGAGTTGCCGATGGCGTAGACCATGGCGTCGTAGCCTCCCCGGGCCGCCTCCACCCGCTCCAGGTGCTGGACTGGGTGCACCGGGATGCCCGCCGGAGCCCTCGGCGGCGACGAAAAGGAGTCGATGCCCCCTTCGAGGGCATCGACGAAGGCGTCGACCTCGCAGTGGCCCGCCAGGGCCTGCAGGAGGCGGTAGCTGTAGGTCGCCACCCCGGAAGGCTGCGGCGGCAGGGGCGTGACGAAGCCGACCCGCAGCCTCCGGCGTCCCCGCCCGGAAACGGCCCGGACGGGGGGCGCGCGTTCCGCAAGCAGCTCCTCGTAGACCGCGACCGCGGCATCTGCCACCTCTGCCCACGTGGGCGCCGGCCGCTCCGAGGCCCGTCGAAGGGCGGCCTCGGTAGCGGGGTCGGTCAGCGCCCGGGCGATGGTCGCGGCGATGCCGGCCGGGTCGCCGGGGTCGAACTGGCCCTCCGGCGGCGTGAGCCCCGCGGGGGCCGAGATGTTGGAGGAAACCACGAGCGCCCCGCAGGCCATGGCCTCGGCAACCGGCAGCCCGTACCCCTCGTAGAGGGACGGGAAGACGAACAGACGGGTCGCCTGGTAGGCGGCGATCAGCGCCGCGTCGTCGATGTACCCAGGCAGGTACAGGCGGCCGGCGATGCCCCGGCGGCGGGCGACGCCCTCCAGGTGGTCACGGTAGCCGTCGGTCATGCCGAAGGCGACGACGAGTTGGTGGGCGGCGCGGAGCTCGGGGGGGAGGAGGGCGTAGGCCTCGATGAGGCCCTCGACGTTCTTCCGATCGTCCTGCCCCCCCACCGTGAAGAGGAAGGAGCCCTCCAGCCCCGGCATGCCGCGCCGCGCCGCCGCCAGTGCGTCCCCAGCCCCCGTCGGGGGGTCCGGCAACCGGAACGACGGCGAGATCCCGGCACCGACGTCCACGACCCGGGTCGGGACGAGGCCGAGGCGGGCGACTGCCTCGTCCCGGCTGGCCCCCGAGATCGCCAGCACGCGGTCGGCGGCCCGCACCAGCTCCAGGCGGGCTCGGTACCGGCGTCGCTGACCGGGATCGGCGAGGTAGCGGGCCGGGAAGACCTCGGGGATCAGATCGTAGAGGGTGACGACCAGGCGCATCGGGCTGCCGGCCAGCCCCGCCGGCCAGACCACCCCCAGGGGTTCGTCGAGCTCGAAGGGCGACAGCACGTGGTAGATGCGGCCGGACGGGATGCCCGCGTCGTCCGCATGCCGGATCTTGCCCGTCCGGCGCAGCGGCTCGATGCCCTCCGGCTCCTCGTGCGCGGGGTTCAGCAGGATCGCCCCGACGAGGTCCGGATACCGCTCGCACAGCGCGCTGGTGAACTCGAAGGACCAGCGCCCGATGCCCCGGTCACGGTGCTGGGGATTCTGAAGGGCCTGCAGATCGAGGATCAGCGGCCCGCCGCCGGACCCGCGTGTACTCACGAACGGGACCATACCTGGCATCCTGGGACCGTGGGGAGGACAACCGCGGGCCCGGCACTGGGCGATGAGCTCAGCGCCGAGCAGGAGTACCTCGCCCACGCCCGGCGCAGCCTGGAGGCCATGCGGCGCAACGTCGCCGGCCTGAAAGCCCAGGGCGGCGACAAGCTCGCCCGGGACATCCTCGAGGCCAACCTCGCACGCCGCCTGGCATCCCTGCAGGACGACCCCGAGGTGCCCCTGTTCTTCGGCCGGATCGACTTCCCGGAACGCAACGGGACCCCCGCCGAGGCGTTCCATCTCGGCCGCCGCCACGTCCAGGACACCCAGGGCGATCCCGTCGTCGTCGACTGGCGGGCCGACCTCGCCCGGCCCTTCTACCGGGCCAGCAGCCGCCAGCCGATGGGCGTCCACCGCCGGCGGCGCTACGGCTTCCAGCGGGGTGGGCTCACCGGGTTCGAGGACGAGTTGCTGGATCTCGGCCAGGAGATCGAGGGCCTGTCCCCGCTCGTCGCCGCCGAGATCGAACGGCCCCGCACCGGGCCGATGCGCGACATCGTCGCCAGCATCCAGCCCGAGCAGGACGAGATCGTCCGGGCCGAGCTGGACCGCAGCGTCTGCGTCCAGGGCGGGCCCGGCACCGGCAAGACCGCCGTCGGCCTGCACCGGGCCGCCTACCTCCTCTACGCCTACCCGAGCCAGCTCCGGCGGGCCGGCGTCCTCGTCGTTGGTCCCAACGACGCCTTCATCCGCTACATCGGCGACGTCCTGCCGGCGCTCGGCGAGATCTCTGCCCACCAGATGCCACTGGGCCAGCTCCTGGCCCGGCCCCGTATCCGTGTGCGCGGCAGCGACCACGAGGCAGCCGCCGAGGTGAAGCACAGCGTCCGGATGGCGGCGGTCATCCGGCGGGCGTGCTACCTGCCCATGGCGACACCGGAGGCGCCGCTCACGGCCCGGGTCGGCGTCACCACCCTCCGGCTTGCCCCGAGGGAGGTCCAGAAGATCCGCGGGCGCGTCCTGCAGCGCAACCTCCTCTACGACGCCGGCCGTGGCGCGTTCCGCAACCTGTTGGTCGACCGGCTGCTGGCGATGGCGGAGGTGAATGTCCAGGGAGTGACCCGGGCGGATGTCGCGCTGGCGATGCGGTCATCGACCTCGGCCCTGGAGGTCGCCGGCGCCGCCTGGCCCAAGGTCGACCCGATCGACGTCGTCTACGGCCTCCTGGCCGATCCCGAGACGCTGGCTCGTGCGGCGGGTGACGACCTCAGCGAGGAGGAGCAGGCCCTGCTGGTGTGGGGCGGCCGGCCGGTCCGGGCCAAGGCCCCGTGGTCGGCGGCCGACCTGGTGCTGCTCGACGAGGCGGCCGGGCTGATCGACCGGCCCCGTGGCTACGGCCACGTCGTGGTGGACGAGGCGCAGGATCTCTCGCCCATGCAGCTCCGGGCGGTCGGGCGCCGCTACCAACGCAGCGTGACCCTGCTCGGCGACCTCGCCCAGGCCACGACCCCGTGGTCGTCCACGACCTGGGACGAGGCTCTCCGGAACCTCGGCGTCGGCGGCGCGTCGGTGGAGACCCTCAGCAAGGCCTTCCGGGTGCCGGGATCGGTGCTCGAGGTGGCGAACCGGCTGCTGCCCCACATCGCGCCGGACCTGCCGCCCGCCGTCGCCGTGCGGGACACGCCCGACGCCCTGGCCAGCATCGTCGTCAGGACGGACGCTCTTCCGGCGGCGGTTGCGACCCAGGTCGTCGACGCCCTCGCGCGTCCCGGGTCGGTCGGCGTCATCGCGCCCGCCGACCGTGTTGGCCCCGTGGCCGCGGCCCTCGACGCCGCCGGGGTGACGTGGGCGGACGTGAACGATCTTGAAGCGGCAGCCCGGGTCACGCTGCTCCGGGCGGACCAGGCCAAGGGCCTGGAGTTCGACGTGGTCGTGCTGGCGGAGCCGGAACGGCTGGCGGCTGGCGACGACGTGCGGGAGCTGCGCCTGCTCTACATCGCCATCACCCGGGCGGTGCTCCGCCTGGTGCTGGTCCAGTCGTCGCCCCTGCCCTCGCACCTGGGTGTCGGGGGGCCTGAGCCATGACGTTCTGTGAGTACTGACCGGCTTGGCGTTAGAGAATCAATTACACTGCGGGAAAGTGTTGGGCTGGAAGCACTGTACAGCCGTACTCTGCCTCATGATGGCGGCGGGGGCCTGCACGAAGTCCGCGCCCCCTTCAGCGGGCTCTCCGGCAGCTTCGACGCCCTTGCCTACCCCTTCCGCCGCGGCGTCCCCCTCACCTGCCGCGGGCACGACATCGGCCGTGACCGAGTCGGCGAGCCCGGCGCCCACACCCTCTGCCTTCTCCAGCGAGCTTGGCAGGCTCGTCTGCAACAAATCGTCAGGATCGATGCCCGGCGGCCTGCTTGTCCTGCAGCTCGTGAGCGCCGCGAGCCATCCAGGGTACGACCGGATCACGTTCCAGTTCACGGCGTTCCCGGCACCCTCTGGTGTGGCCGCCATCTACACGGTGTCACCGGCAACGCCTCCCTTCGCAGAGGACGGAAGCGGAAGGCCGGTGAACGTGTCTGGCCAGGGATTCCTGAAAGTTGTATTTAGCCCCGCTTACGGCCGGGATCCCGAGCAGACCACCCCAAGGGCGACCTATACCGGCCTCAAGAACCTGACGCCGAAGCTCCTCACATTGGTCGAGGCCAAGGAGACCGGCGACTTCGAGGGCTATGTGACGTGGGTGCTCGGCCTTACCCGGGCGTCGTGCTGGCGGGTGACGGTGCTCTCCGGCCCCCCACGGCTTGTGGTGGATGTACCAAGCTGACGAATGCAGGGTACTCCCCCTTACGATCGAGACCACTCCGGGGATCGGTCCAAGCTCTGGGCATCCAGCTACCTGGGCAAGTCAGGCGCCTGGTCTTCCGTGAAAGGCTGCATCCCCGAACGCGAAGATGGCGCCATCGGCCGCGGCGAGCCAGTAGCCGTTCGCCCCCTGACCAGCGATTCCGACCACAGGAGCGTTGAGGGCTTTTCCTCCCTCGGATCCATCGAAGGGAGCGTCGCCGAAGGCAAAGACGCCGCCGTCCGCAGCGGCGATCCAATAACCGTTCCCGGTCGGGGTGCAGTCGATGCCGACGGCAGACTGCGTTTGGCCCACTGCGCTTCCGAAGAAGGGCCCCTGGCCTGCAGGAAAGCTGAATACTCCCCCGTCCCGAGCCAATATTAGGTAGGCATCGTGACCGGGGACCCGGGCGATGCCCACGATGGGGGCATTGAGGTGCTGCCCTCCCAAGGAACCGAAGAAGGGTGCAGTGCCCGCCGGGAAGGCAAAGACCGCCCCGTCTGCGCCCGTGAGCCAGTAGCCGTCCTTCCCAATGCCTGCGATGCCCACGACTGGTGCATTCATCGGTTGCCCTCCCATGGAGCCAAAGAAGGGGGCCCCAGGCGAGGGAAGGGCAAACACGCCGCCATCGGCTGCCACGAGCCAGTAAGCGCCGCTGTCCGGGGCATTGGTGAGGCCGACGATCGGTGCCGCCAAGGGGACTCCCGCAATACTCCCGTGGAATATGGCGTCCCCAAAGCTGAACACCCCCCCATCCTGGCCGACGCACCAATATCCCTGGCCGCTCGCCGTCGCACGGATGCCGCTGATCGGCGCCGAGAGCTTTGGGTTGATGTTTCGGCTATTGCCCGCGCAGAAAGCTTGCGCCACCTGCTCCACGGCAGGACCGGCACAGCCTGCATGGTCAGGGTTGATGAGATGGTGCGAGATGAGGCCGCGCTCGCCGTTACTCGCAATGCGAGCGGGCACGCTGTACTTGTGGCAGAGGTACTCGATCAAGGCCATCCACGAGGCCTTCTGTTCGGCGGTCATCGGCCTTGCAGGGTCCCGGGCGTCCTCACGCTCCACGCCGATCGTGCGGGTATTGGCGTTCGTTTGGTCGGGCCACTCGCCGCCGGCATGCCAGGCACTATTGCGTTCTTCGACGTATTGGTGAACGGTGCCGTCCAGACCGATGCTGTAGTGGGCTGAAACGCCGGACAAAGAGGAGGAGAACTCGGATATGGTCCCTGCCTCGAATCCGACTTCCGTATGGTAGACGATTGCCTGAACGTCTCTTCGCCCGGGCCAAAAGTTTGGGGAGCCGACCCAATGTGCCGAAGGGTAGTCGGGAGTTGGCATCAAAGACCTCCGGATCTCAAGACTGACTGCTGGTCGCGCCAGCGTACTGCTCCTGCGATTCCGTCACCCGTCCACCCTGACATTGAGATGATCCGATGTTCTCGGAGGACGCGTTCGACAAGGCGAGGTGTGGCTGGCCGAGTCTGATGAGGATCTGGTCGTCGGCGTGATGCTCCTCAACAATTCTCCTTGAGAGAATGCTAGTCACAAGGCCCCAAGTATCTCCGTATCACCGAAACCCTTCAGGGCGAGATCGTGGCAGCACTAGGGCGTCAGGAGCAGGGTGGAACCGGTGAAGATGAACAGCGTGGCCATCAGGGCCGCCGACACCCCGATCAGGGCGTAGAACACCGGTCCCTTCGCCGGCCGCGCCACCGCGACCAGCAACGGGAACGCCGTGAGCGTGAAGCGTGGCATCGACACGTAGGTGTCGAACCACAGTGCCAGCGCGACGACGGGCACGACGTAGAGCCAGACGATCGCCGGCGGCCGCCACACCACCATGAGGACGAGGGCAATCAGGATCAAGCCCATCGTCGTGAAGCTGGCCAGCCGGTCGAGGCGGACCAGGGGATGTGCGGCATACGACGAGACCGCCTTCCCAGCGGCTGGATGGTGGAAGAAGCCGATGCCGTCGTAGGCCCAGCCCCGGCTTCGGGCATGGAGGTTCGCAAGGAAATCGCCGGTCCGCAGCTGCAGGTAGGAGAAGAAGCCGAGGATTCCCAGCGGGGCGAGCGCCGGAGCCAGCAGTGCCCGCCAGGCACGCTTGCGGTGGATGGCGACAAGCGCCGCCCAGGCGCACGGGAGGGCGAGCACGAAGCCGTTGGGCCGGGTCGCACCCGCCACCAGGGCGGCCAGGCCGGCGATGAGCCAGTGCTCGTCGAGCAGCGCCAGGAGGCAGATCGCACCGAGCAGCAGCAGCAAGCCCTCCGAGTACGCCATCGTGAAGATGAACGCCCAGGGGAAGAAGCTCATCAGGGCGACGGTGCGGGAGGCCGTCGGGGTGTCGCAGAGACGCTGGACCAGCAGCCAGATGACGACCATGGCCGCTGCCGACGACACCAGCGCCGCCGCGACGGCGGAGCTTTCGAAGGACCAGCCGCCCAGCGCGTGGACCCCCCGGATCATCATCGGGTACAGGGGGAAGAAGGCATGGTCGGTCTGCCCCGGCGCCGGGACGAGCGACGTTGGATACCCGTGCTTGGCGATCAACAGGTACCAGGCCCCATCCCACCCGGTCAGAAACCGCTGCCACGGTGGGGCACCCGGGAGGCGGGTGGCGAAGAACAGGACAGCGAAGATCGCGGCCCTCGACGCGGCGAAAATGCCGAGCGGTGTGCCGTTGCGTCGCAGCGATGTGCCCTTTGCCATGGGCCAAATGCTACTATACGTATGTGGCCATTCCCATCAGTGCACTACAACGCAATGCCGCTGAGGTCGTCCGCCGCGTCGCCGCCTCAGGCGCGGCCCAGGAAATCACGGACCGAGGCAGGGTCGTGGCCGTCCTCTCACCGGTGCCGGCTCAGGATGGTCTTGAGCGACTCCGCGCGATGGGCTTGACCCGGCCCGCCACGCAGGGCGCCCTGGCCCAGGCACTGTCCGAACTCGACGAGCTGCCGTCGCTGGCGCTTGAGGCGGCCCTGGCGGAGCAACGTGACGATGACCGCTGACGCGCGTCTCCCCACCTACGTCGACACGTCGGTCCTCGTGGCGGTCCTCAGCCCCGGAGAACCGCACCACATCGCAGCTAGCCACTGGCTCCGGGGAGTGGGCGACCTCGTGACTTCCGTGGTGACCGAGGTGGAGCTCGGCCGGGCTTTGGGCCGCCGTGCGTCGCCTGCCCGGTTGCGCTCCGTGGCTTCCCGGCTCCTTGCAGGGTGCGAGCTGGTGGAGATGAGCGACGACATCCGACGGACCGCCGTCGACCTACGGCCCGCGAGCCTGCGGACGCTCGATGCCCTCCACGTGGCGACCGCGCTGGTTGCCGGTGTCGGGGAGTTCGCCACCTTCGACATCCGTCAGAAGGTGGGGGCCGAAGAGGCGGGCCTTACACCGGCCGCTCTCGGTGGCCAGCAACCGTAGACTGCGCCGGGCGGAGCTTCGGAAAAAAACACGCGCCTACGCGTCATTTCTTCCGGACGTCGGAGGAAATGAGCCGCCGGCCCTCCGGGGCGCCCCGAGCAGTTCGTCGTAGACGGCGGCCGCCTTCCCGGCCGCTTCCACCCAGGTTGGCGGGGGGCGTTCCGAGGCAGCCCTGAGGGCGGCCGCGGTCGCCGGGTCGGTCAGTGCCCGCTCGATGGTCGCTGCGATGGCGGCCTGGTCTGTGGGGTCGAACTGGCCCTCGGGAGCCGTGAGGGAGACAAGGGCCGCCGCGTTGGAGGAGACCACCGGCGCACCGCACGCCATTGCCTCCACCACGGGGAGGCCATAGCCCTCGTACAGGGAGGGGAAGACAAACAGGTCCGTCGACTGGTACGCAGCGATCAACGTGGCGTCGTCGACGTAGCCGGGCAAGTCGAGATGAGCGGCGATGCCGAGGCTTCGGGCCAGCCCGGCGAGGCGGGTACGGAAGGCGTCCGGCATGCGGAAGGCCACCACGAGCTGGTGGGCCGCGCGGAGCGGCTCGGGAAGGAGCGCGTAGGCCCGCAGGAGGCCATCGACGTTCTTGCGATGGTCGATCCCTCCGACGTAGAGCAGGAAGCCCCGTTGCAGATTGGGGAGCGCCTCCTGCGCCAGGATGAACGCCTCTTCCCTGGATGCCGGCACGCGGAAGCCCTCCGAGATCCCGGCGCCGATCACGTGGATCCGGCGGGGGTCGATGCCCAGGCGCAGCACCGCCTCGTCGCGCGTCGCCTCCGAGACGGACAGTACACGAGCGGCCGCGCGGACCAGTTCCTCCCGGGCCAGGTAGCGCCGGCGCAGACCGGGATCGGCGTGGTAGTGCTCGGGGTAGACCCGGGGGATCAGGTCATGCAGCGTGACGACGAGGTGGAGGCCGCCGGCAGCGATGTCCCGGGGCCAGATGCGATCGATGCCGGTTTCGAGCTCAAAGGGGGCGATGACGTGGTAGATGCGTGCAGCACCGGTGTCCCGGCCTCCGGCGAGGGCCACCTTGCCCGTCGCCTGGAGCTCTGCGAAGCCGCTGGAGCCGGCCGGCGCGGGCAGGTCGGGGTTGAGCACCATGGCGCCCACCAGGTCAGGCCGCACCCTGCAGAGGGCACGGGCGAACTCCAATGTGTGGCGGGCGACGCCGCGCTCGGCATACTCCGAGTTCTGGATCGCCTGGATATCGAGAATGACCGGGCCGCCCACCTCCCGCCGGGTCAGCCAGCCCCCGAGGCCGCCCCGGACCCGGACCCCGAGGCCTGGCCCGGCCCGCGGGCGCGCTGGGCCTGCGGTTTGCCGCGCCGTTCCAAAGCCTCGAGCCGGGTCGAGATCGCGTGCAGGGTCTCCTCGATGCCGTCGAGGCGGTCGCCAAGCTGGGAGAGGAGGCGACCGAACACGGCTGTCGTTTCATTCGCGGCATCCATGTCGTCCTCGAGGACCCGCCGGATGTCGCGCAGTTCGGCCTGGACGCCGGCCTGGGCCGGCCCCACGGCGTCGTTCACCGCCACGCCGATCTCCTTGCGGAAGACCACCCTCGCGGGCCGGACCGCATCCGCCAGGCGGCGCTTTGCTGTCGTGATTGGGGAGCCCCCTTTCCTACCAAGTCCTACCCGGGTCTCTACCCGGGCCTACCGCGTCGCAGACGCGCGACCGCGGGTATGGTCGTGCCGTGCACGATTATAGGGACCGCCGTGCCGGAGCCGGGTCCGGTCATACTCTGGGCTGATCATGCCCAGTGACCCCCGAACCCAGCCCCAAGCGCGGCCTCCAGTCCAACCTCCAGTCCAGCCTCCAGTCAGG
>DASPZW010000256.1:0-4332 GCA_035636055.1 Actinomycetota bacterium | reverse complement strand
ATCTTGCCGACGGTGGCCTCGACGGCGTCAACGACGTTGCCCGTCACGCGCCGCAGCGCCGACAGGACCGCACGGGCGGCCGGGCGGCGGAGGAAGGCAGTGGCCACCTGGTAGGGGATCCGGGCACGGGCCAGTTCCTGTTCCAGCGGCTCCGAGCGCCCGTTGATGCGGTAGAGGACGGCCATCTCCTCCCACGGGGTGCCCGCGTCGTGCAGGCGCCTTGCCTCGGCGGTGATCCATGCCACCTCGTCGGCGCCCGAGGCGAAGCTGCGCAGGGTCGGGGGCGGGCCGGGCTTCGCGGCCGCCGCCTCGAGGAGGCGAGGCGGGTCGCCGAGGCCCACCGCGAGCCGGTTGGCGATGGCCAGTACCTCCGGCGACGAACGGTAGTTGGCCCGCAGGCTCACGACGCGGCACTCCGGATACCGGGTGGGGAAGTCGACGAGGTAACGCGGCGTGGCCCCGGTGAACCCGAAGATCGACTGGTAGTCGTCGCCGACGACGCAGAGGTCCCGCCGGTCCCCAACCCAGGCATCCAACAGGCTCTGCTGCAGGAGGTTGACGTCCTGGTACTCGTCGACCGAGAAGGCCTCGTACCGGGCTCGGACCTTGGCGGCGGCAGCGTCGCTGCCCTCGATCAGGTCGAGCGTGCGCTCCAGCAGGTCCTCGAAGTCCATCAGGTTGCGCTCGCGCTTGCGGCGCTCGTAGGACCCGTAGAGGCCGGCCATGAGATCGGCGGGGATGGGAGGGACATGGTCGCCCATGGCGCCCAGGTACGCCCCCGGGGCGACACGGCGGTTGCGCGCCCACTCGATCTCGGACGCAACGCTTCGCACGCCGACAAAGCGGTGCGGCATCGGCAGCGACTGGGTCAGTGGCAGGAGGATCGGCGTCTTCGACGGCATGATCTCGAGGTCGGTGCCGGACAGCACCCGGTGCTGGGCCAGGGCCTCCGCATGGAAGGTCTTGACCCGCACGGCGGGGTAACCGAGCGAGGCCAGCCTCGAACCCATCTCCTTCGCAGCCTTGTCGGTGAACGTGACGGCGAGGATCCGCTCCGGCCGGTGGGTACCGGTGGCGATCTGGTGTGCGATGCGGCGCGTGATGGTGGTGGTCTTGCCCGACCCCGCGCCGGCCAGGATGACGACCGGCCCGCGGACGCACGCGACCGCCTGCGCCTGCTCCTCGTTGAGGCCCCCGAAGATAGCGTCCACGATTGCGCCCACGTTGCCATCCGCCATACGCCAAACCCTACCAGCCGCCACCGGCAGGTCCCGTACACATGTTCGCCGCAGTGGGACACCCACATTGCGACCCCGACACCTCGTACAATCTGGATCGACCATGACGTGGGCATGCGTGCTTCGGCCCCGGGAGATGGCGACCTTCCGGCGGTGCCGGAGGGCCTGGGATTTCGGCGCGCGGATCCGCCGGAACTACGTCCCCGCCCGGCCGCAACGGTTCTTCGATTTCGACAAGGCCATCCACGACGCCCTGGCCGTCTACTACTTCCCGGCGATGGACGACTGGGACCGGGCCATCGTGCGGCCGCTGGCGCTCAAGGGGTTCCTTCGCTCGCTGGAGGAGGACCGAACCCGCTACGAGAGCGTGGCGGAGATCACGCCGCAGCAGGAGGAGGAGTTGGAGGAGGCCATCGAGCGCGGCGAGGCGATGTTGAACGGCTACTTCGCCTGGGCGGCCCCACTCGACTCCTTCGTCTCCATCTTCTCGGATCAGGAGTACTGGGCGCCCATCCCGGACCCCGACAGCCCAGGCTCGGACCTCACGAACGCGGCGGGGCGGGAGATCCGCCTCCTCGGCCGGGTCGACCACCTCTCCTCCGACCACAACGACGAGTACTGGATCGCCGATCACCGCGTCGTCGGCAACGAGTGGGAGGACGACGACCAGCTCCTCCTCGACCTGGAGGGCATGGCGACGCTGTGGGCAACCGAGCAGACCTATCCCCAGTTGCGGGTTGCCGGCACCGTCTACAACGAGCTCCGCGTCGACGCCGAGCCGGGGTCGTTGGGCATCGAGGCCGCCGACGGCTTCGACGCGCACGTCGACGCCCGCACGATGGCCCGGCCCCGCCACATCCACACCCGCCGCAGCCCCCTGTCGCCGGCGGCGCCGGACCCGCTGGAGGCGATGCTCTCGCCCCTGTTGAGCTCCGAGGGGCAGGCCGTCGACTACATCGACACCCGGGAGACCGGCGAATGGTTCCGCCGGACCTACGTCCGGCGGGGCCGCACGTCGGTGCGCAACATCGGCCTGCTGCTGGCGGCCGAGGCCAAGTTGATGGCAGACCCGCAGCTACCCGTCTATCCCACCCCATCGCCGGAGAACTGCAGCACCTGCGTCTTCCGGGAACCGTGCATCGCCCTGATGGAGGGGGCCGACGCCACCCCGATCCTCGAGGCGTCCTTCCGCCTCCGCACCGAGGAGGAGGGGGAGGAGGAGCGCCTGCGGTGGTCGGTCGGCCGGGCCCAGACCCGGACGTCGACGAGTGGCAGGGACTCCAGGCCCAACACGGTCAACCTCCACTGGGGTTGAGCGCGGGACCAGCCGGCGTCACTTGGCGTACATGCGCTCGATCGCGTCGCCGTACTTCTCGGTGATCACCCGCCGGCGGACCTTGAGCGTCGGGGTGATCTCCTCGGCATCGAGGCTGAAGTCCCGGGGCAGCACGCTCCACTTCTTGATGCCCTCGGCGTGCGACAGCTCCCCGTTCACCCGCTCGACCGCGGTCCCCACGGCCTCCAGCACCTTGGGGTTCGCCGAGAGGTCGGTCATGTCGGTGTAGGTGATGCCCTGGTTGGCTGCCCACGTCGGGCAGACGTCGGCGTCGAGGGTGATGAGGGCAACCAGGTAGGGCCGGCGGTCGCCGATGACGAGGGCCTGCGAGATGATCGGCTCTGACTTCAGACGCTCCTCAAGCATCTGCGGCGCAACGTTCTTGCCGCCTGCCGTGACGATGATGTCCTTCTTGCGGTCGGTGATCTTGATGTAGCCCGCCGGGTCGAGCTGGCCGACGTCGCCAGTGCGGAAGAACCCGTCGGGCGTCATGGCGGCGTCGGTGGCGGCGTCGTTCCGGAAGTACCCCTGGAACACGTTGTAGCCCTTGACGAGCAACTCGCCGTCCTCGTCGAAGCGCACCTGCACGCCGGGCAGCGGCGGGCCGACGGTGCCGATCCGGATCTTGCCCACAGGGTTGACCGAGACCGGTGCGGTCGTCTCGGTGAGACCGTAGCCCTCCACGAGGCGGATGCCGAGGGCGTGGACGAAGCTGAGCACCTCCACGGAGATGGGAGCGGCCCCGGTGACCGCCAGCGTGCACGCGTCCATCCCCAGCTCGTGGCGCATCTTCGAGAGGACGAGGTGGTCGAGGAGGGCATGCTTGCGGGCCAGGCCGAAGGGGACGGGCTTGCCGGCCTGCTCCAGCGCCACCTTCGCCTTGCCGGCCTCCACTGCCTTGGTGATGAGGGCCCGCTTGACGCCGGGCTCCTGGGCGACCTTGGCCAGTACCCCGGCATAGAACTTCTCGTACACCCGCGGCACGCCGATGAAGAGCGTGGGCCTGCACTCCTTCAGGTTGCCGACGAGTCTCTCGATCGACTCGGCGAACCAGACCTCGGCCCCCAGGTAGATGACGGCCACCTCCCCGATCAGGCGTTCGAAGATGTGCGACAGGGGAAGGTACGAGATGAGGCGGTGCTCGCCGCCGGTCAGCCCCATGACCCCCAGACCGGCGGCGACGGTCTTGGTGAAGTTGGCATGGGTCAGCAGCACCCCCTTGGGGTCGCCGGTCGTGCCGGAGGTGTAGACGATGGTGGCGATGTCGTCCGGGCCGATCGTGGCGATCCGCTCGTCGACGGCCGTGGGGTTGGCCGTGGCGTGGGCGGCGCCGGCCTTGCGGAGTTCGTCGAAGGAAATGACCTGCGGGTACTCGCCGGCCCCGTCGCCCGAGATGACGACGACCGTCTTCAGCAGCGGGAGCTCCTCTCGCACCTTGAGGACCTTGTCCAGCTGATCGCGGTCCTCGACGATGACCACAGAGGACTCCGAATGCCCCACGATGTGGCCGACCTGGCGGGGCGAGCTCGTGACGTAGACGGGCACGGTGCGGGCGCCTGCCGACAGGATGGCGAGGTCGGACAGGATCCATTCCGCGCGGTTCTTCGAAAGGAGGGAGACGCAGGACCCGGGGGCAACGCCAAGGCTGACGAGCCCGTTGGCGACCTCCCTGGTGCGGGCGCCCAACTCCCCGTAGGTGATGGCCGTCCAGGTCCCTCCAACCTTGGCCCGCATGGCCACCCCATCGGGCGTCGCCTT
>DASPZW010000255.1:0-4085 GCA_035636055.1 Actinomycetota bacterium | reverse complement strand
GTCGGCCTCCAGCTTCACGCCGACCCAGCCCTCGCCGTTGGCGGGATGGGGCCGCAGCGCTCCGCCGGGCCGGCGCTGGGCAGGGACCCGGTCGATGACCCGGTTCGCCACCTCCAGGATCCGCCGCCCGCTGCGGAAGTTCTCGGACAGGGTGAGGTAGCCGTGGGGTTCGTCACCCGCCCGGAGGAAGTGACGGGTTGGGAAGTCGATGAGGTTGAACAATGTCGAGCCGCGCCACTGGAAGATGTTCTGGCGGGCGTCGCCGACCGCGGTCACGTTGTGGCCGGTCGGCGCCAGCAACTGGATCAGCCGGCGCTGGGCGACGTTGGTGTCCTGGTACTCGTCGAGCAGGATCGCTGGGTACCTCGCGCGCATCTCGGCGGCGACGGCGGGCTGTTCCATGACCTCGACCGCGCGCGTCACCTGGTCACCGAAGTCGATCCTCCGCGCTCGCAGCTTGGCGTCGATGTAGGCCCGGACCACCCTGGCCAGCTCGATGCGCCTGCGGGAACAGGCCACGATGTCGTCCGTGAACTGGGTGGCGTCCCGCAGGACCCGCTCGTCCTCCTCGATGACCCGCTCGGGGGTGACGAGGTGGTTGGCGCAGGCGTCGGCCAGGCCGAGCACGCTCCGGCAGATGGAGGCCGGCGACCGTGAGTCGACGGCGTCGAAGGGGGGCAGCGTGTCGAAGCAGCCGAGCAGCAGTTGCCAGCGCTGGGCTTCGCTGAGCAGGCCCACCTCGGGGTCGATGCCGATCCGCACCCCGTGTTCGCGGAGCAGGCCATCGGCAAAGGCGTTGTAGGTGGCGATGTGGGGCCGCTCGGCCGGCTCGGGGTCCAGCTCCTGGAAGGCGTCCTCGATGCGGCCCTGCAACTCCTGGGCCGCCTTGTTCGTGAAGGTGAGGCCGAGGATCTGCGAGGCGGAGAATGCGGCCTCCTCGGTCAGCCACACGACGCGCGCCGCCATGACTGCGGTCTTGCCGCTACCGGCCCCGGCGATGATGGCCAGCGGGATGGCGGGGTGGAAGATCGCTGCCCACTGCTCGTCGCTCGGGTCGTGCCCCCGCAGGGCCGCCCGGACCGCCTCACTCGCTCGCCGCTTCATTGCAACTCACTGCCCTGGGGCCAGAGGGGGCACAGCGCCTTGACGGCGCACCACATGCAGTCGGCGAGCGGGGATGGGGCGAACCGCTCGTCCCGGATGCCGGCGAGCAGGCCCGGCAGGCGTTCCAGCACCTTGTCGGCCTGCTCGGGGTTCTGGACCCGCTCCATCGGCTTGCCGTCGGAGAACGTGGCGCCCGGGTACACGAGGCGGGCGGCGATCGGCTTGCCGTACTCGGCGAGCCTGGGGTCCTGCCGGGCTGCCATGTAGTAGATGGCGAGTTGGAGCGACTCCTGGGCCTCGGCGACGCCCGCCGCCCACTTGGCGGTCTTGTAGTCGGTCAGCCGCAGCTTGTTGTCGCTGATCTGGTCGATGCGGTCGATCCGCCCCCGCAGCCGGGCTGCGCCGTACTCGAGGTCGAATGTGTGCTCGACCTCCACGGTCTTGTATCGCCGCTCGTACTCCCAGAAGGACCGGAGCATCCGCTCGCCGTCCCGGCGGAACTGCCGGGCGATGGTGAGGTTGGGGAAGACCGACTCGTCGAAGTAGCTCCGGTACCGCTCCAGCAGGGCAGGGGGCGTGGTGATCTCCTCCTTGTGAACCGCCTCGAAGAGGGCGTGCATCCAGGTCCCGAACTTCATCGAGTGCGTCGAGCTCGGGTCGAGCCCCAGGACGGAGACCAGCAGGTACTGCAGGCCACAGTTGTCGTAGTAGCTGAGCCGGGAGTACGAGGTTCTCAGCTCCTCGCCCTCGACCGGCACGGTGCCCTCCGTCCAGTCCCAGCGCCCGTACCACTTGCCCGGGTCGGCCCCCGGCAGCTCCGCGAGCGCCAGCAGGGCGGCGACTTGCGCTTCGGGCTCGCGGTCCTGCTCCAGCACCCGTCGTAGGCGGGCGCGCTGCTCCGTCTCGGTGAGGGCGGGAAGCTCCTCGGCGGGCGGGGCGACGGGTTCGCAACCGACCTCGCCGAGGAAGCGGCTGGGCCTGCCTCGCCCCGATGCCCCGGTGGAGACGGTGAACAGCACCCGGCGCCGCGCCCGGGTGGCAGCCACGTAGAAGGTGCGCCGGTCGGCCGCGATGGCCTCGACCTCCCGGTCGGATGCCTCGGGGATCTCGAGGGCGAAGGGGTCGAACAGCCCCTGGGCGCGCCGCCCCTTGGGGATCCACGCGTCGAGGCACCCCGCGACGACAACCGTGTCCCATTCCCTGCCCTTGGCGGCGTGGAAGGAGAGGATGGCCACCCGGCCCGATCCCGAGGGCAGCGGTGGCAGCCACGGGTCGCCCCCGAAGTCGGCCCGGGCGGCCTCGTTCAGGTAGTCGCGTATCGTCGCCAGCCCGTGACGGCGCTCGACGAAGCGCCCCAGGGCGTGGTCGAAGGCGACGAGGGCGTCGATCTGAAGGGCCGCCTCGGCAGATTGCGCCTCGCGCAGGTCCTGGTAGAAGGGAGCGGCGGTGAACACCTCCCAGAAGCACTCCTGGGCGTTGCCGGCATGCAGCACGACCAGGTCGCACAGACGGGCGAGCGCGGCGACCTCGGGGATATCGGTGGAGTCCTCCAGGACCTTCATGAGCGGCCGCCCGGACTGCCAGGCCAGGCGCTCGAGCCGCCGGCGCCCGGCGTAGCCCAAGCCGACGAGCGGACCGGTGAGCAGGCCTGGCAGCGCCGCCTCCCAGCCCTCCTCCCGCAGCGCCACCAGCACGAGGTTGAGGAAGGCGGCGACCGCCGGCTCCGCCCCCAGCGGGCGCTCCCCGACGAGGGGCCGGTGCGGGACCTCCCACCGGGCCAGGGCTCGCTGCAGCGAACCGAGCAGGTAGGCGGGCTGCGAGACCAGCACCGCCATGTCGTCCCAGCCCACCCCCTCGAAGAGGTGCAGGCGCCGCAGCTCGCGGGCGATGTGGTCCACCTCCTCCGACGGCGACCCGAACTGGCGGGCCTCGAAGGTCGTGCCGTGCGCGGGGCTCGCCGGCGGGGTGCGCACCGCCATGGGGTCGTTGCGGGCGGCGAGGCCGGCGGCGCCCACGGCGAGCGGGGCTCCGATGCGGTGCCCCTCCCCCAGTACCACTGTGCGGACCCGACCGGCGTCGCGGCCGACGATCCGCTCGAACCCCAGCACCCATTCCGGCTCGGCGCCACGGAAGCCCTCGATGCCGGAGTCGGGGTCGGCGGCGACGGTCATGTTCTCGCGTTCCAGGAGGACCAGCAGCTCGCGCTGGGCCCGGCTCATCTCCTCGGCCTCGTCCACGAGCACGTGGGGGAAGCGGTGCCGCAGCGTCGCCCGCAGCTCGCCGTCCCGCTCCAGCATGCGCACGGCGGCGGCGATCAGGCCCGCGTAGTCGATCCGGCTGTCCTTGCGCAGCTCGTCGGTGTAAGTCCCGAAGAACCTCGTCACGGGTTCCCACTCTGGGCGGTGCCGAGCCAGGGCGCCCAGGTCGTCGGGCCCCATGAGGCGCTGGGTCACCCTCAGGCAGAAGTCGGCGACCTCGTCGACGAAGGCCCGGTCCCGCAGCCGGTCGCCCCAGATCCCCCAGTCGACCGGGCGCTCGGCAGCCAGGAGCTCCCGCACCTTGCCCCACTGCTCGGGGCCGGTGAGCAGCACCGGCGGCTCCCGGTACCCGAGGCCCGGGTAGTGGCGCGAGACCAGGTGGTAGGCCAGGGCGTGCCAGGTGTAGACGGGGACGTCCACGACGGCGTCGCGCTCCAGGGCAGCGAACAGGCGGTCCTTGGCCTCCATGGAGTAGCGACGGTTGGTGCAGAGGAAGAGGATCCGGTGGGGGGCGAGCCCGGGCTCGGCTGCGAGCCGAAGGTACCGTGCCTCGAGGGCACAGGTCTTGCCCGTGCCGGGCCCGCCGAGCACGAGCAGCGGGCCGCCGTCGTGGGCGACGACCTCGTCCTGCGCGGCGCTCAGCCCCGAGCGCGGCGCCGCGGTGAGCGTCACAGCCGCAGCACGCTGGCGAGGTCCTCGGACGAGACGACGAACGCGCCCTGG
>DASPZW010000254.1:0-8415 GCA_035636055.1 Actinomycetota bacterium | reverse complement strand
TGGAGGGATCGAGACCCTCCGCGTCGATGCCTTCGGTCCTCGCCATCGCCTTGATCCCTGCGAGCGACGCCTCCGCCTCGCCTGGTGTCATTGGTCTCCCCATCCAGACGATCTCGTCCTCGTGCATCCGGAAGTCGGGGTGATCCTGAAGATGCCGCTGCAAGGAGGCGGGGTCGGCAACGGCGATATCGGCCTTGATGAGGAGCAACGGATGGCTGTCCATGTTGCGCAGCGCTGGCACCTCCCGGGCCCATTCATGGAGCAGGCCGAGCAGCTCGGGCAGAGCCAAATCCACCATGTGGCTGACAAAGTGACACACGAGCTCGTCAGCCTGTCCCATCTGCTCCGCGACTACGGTGGCAGGCAGCCCGCCGTAGGGGTCAAGCCGGGATGCCCGCTTCGATCCCGCGACCTGCTTGGCGACGCCGCCTGCCAAGCCCAGGATGACCGAGGCGAGATGGTCGGCGGTCGACGGCGACATCGGATAGAACGCTGCACCCGTGCGCCAGACACCCTCCACCGGCACCAAGGCCCCCAGGATCGCAGTCCATGGAACGAGCCCGTCGATCTGTTCGTGCGGGATCGACGCATACAGCGTGCTCCCGGTCAATAGGTCGATAACCCGAACGCCAGGATCGGGCGTGGGGTCCTTGATCAGCCACAATCCCCACCGAACCCCCCGGATCCACTGCCGGGCCTGGCGGCGGAGCGGCCCAGGGGTCGCAGGGTCCTCCAGGAAGAGGCGCAGGACGGAATCGCCCGGCTCCTCCTCGTCGTCCTCGTCCTCCCCCAGCCTGGCGCACGTCCAGGCCCACTCGGCGAAGAGTCGGGCCTCCCCCTCGTCACGTTCCCGGTCGACGTCCTCCATGAACCACCGGCTCCGGGCTTCGGCGAGCACCGGCTCGAGGTCCTCGGCCTCCGGCTCGTACTGCAGGATCGCCCGGCGGAGCGCGTCGAACGGGCTGCGGTCCAGGAAGCGATCGAGGGCGGCCAGCTCTCTGGGACGGCAGCAGTCGTCGTAGCTCCGGCCATCCCCGCACGGGCACGCATCGGCGTCGGAGAACAGGGTCTGGCGGCGCAAGGCCTCGACGTAGGAGTCCCGGTAGAGGGGATCCGCCGCCCACTCAGCCGGGTCCAGGCGGGAGAGCCGTTCAAGCTCTTCAAGGGCATCGGCGTTGCGGTCGGCCGCCTGGAGTGCCACCACGTAACACCAGTGGGTCATTGGGTCGGGGGATATCTCGACAGCCTTCCGGTAGTACCCGACGCAGGCGTCCGCTTCCTTCAGGGCCTCGGCGACGGCCCCGGCCAGGGTCAGAGCCGGCAGCGACGTGGGTTCGAGCTCCAAGGCCGCCCGGGCGATGTCGCGCGCCCGCTCGGCTGAAGCCTCCCTGACGATCTCAAAGGCCAGCTCGCCCGGGACGTGCTCCCCCTCGTAATAGGCGAGCAACGAATCCGCGACCCGCTCCGGCGGGACCGCAGGGTCGATGGCCTGCGACTCCAGCCTGAGGGCTGGATCCTCCGGGGGGGATTGCCGTTCTGCCGGCGAACCACCCCCTGCGTTGAGGGGCCGGCCGGATCGGTTCTTGCGGCGCTTTCGCTTGCCCACAACTCCACCTCCTTCAGGTTGCCAGGGGAAGTGGACAGGCTGGTAGGAAGGAGGGTCATCCTACCGCCGCGGCAGGGCCGGTTCCCAGCACGTCCGCCAAGGGTTGGCGGCTCACGAACTGAACGGGCTGGGCGCTGCCGTGGGGATGGTGTCCCAGCCCTTCAACCGTGGGCGTCACAGCGGCTGGCCTGCCGCCACGGTCGCAGAGACGTTCAGGTAGGCATGTCTTTCGTTCCCAAGCCTGAAATCACTCGAATGCATGGCGGCAACCTCCCCGTGATCCGCTCAAGAGCCATTCACCACCCCCTCGCCCCTCGGCGAGTCAGCGAGTTCTTGGAGCCCAGGACGCATGTGAATCTGTGCCTGCGCAGTTTTAGGCCCTTTTTTGTCAGTACCTCCCGCTACCGTGTTCTCACCGTCGCTGAAGGGGGGATCCATGGACACCGACAAGGACGCATCTCCGGAGATCGGCGTGGCGCATGACACCGGACGCCTCTGCTGGGGCATGTGGGTCTGTGACTGCGCCATCTGCCGGGACATCTGCCGAGCTTCGCCAGAGGTGCTGCTCGTGATCAAGGGCAGCGCCGAACGACGAGTGGTCACCGCGGGGATGGTGGCCGACGCCAGTGCCGACGAACTCATCGAGGAGGGCTATGTCCGCGAGGTGTTCGTGGCTGAGGAGCAGCCCAGTCGCCGGCGGTCGAAACCGCCCCGAGTCTGAGGCACCGCATCCCGGCCCCGAGCCCGGGTACCGGTCCCTACGGTGGTATGCAAATACTGCTTGCCGTTTGTCAACAACTCTTCTAGAGTGTACCATATCGTTTACTAGCGAAGGAAGGTGCGATGGCGCAGACACAACCCCAGGTTCACGACAAGGACAAGGCCCTCCCCTTCCTCACGAAGGAAGAGGCCACATACATCCGGGATCTCTTCAAGGAGGCCTGCGCCAAGCAGGGACGGGAGGTCACGATGTTCCCGGATCATGCCGAGGGCAGCGACGGGGCCATCCTCGGCTTCTGGAATGTCGCCGCCGACTGCCACAAGTACCCGCGGCACCTGTGGCCCCGGATCATCGCCGACCATCTCCGGATCGGGCTCATCGACCCCAACGAGGACTTCTTCAAAGGGATGTCCCGCAAAGAAGTGCTGCGCCACACGTACATCCGCCTGTACGCCGAGCAGGGCATGCCGGACCCGAGCTGGTACCCCTACGCGCGGGAGGTCGCCCCCGGCATCCGGGAGCTCGTCGTCCTGCACCGGCGGAAAATGACGTTCCTCTACCGCCAGCAGGACGTGGATCGCTTCGGGGGCCTCGAGGTGCTTCGGGAGACCGGGCTCGCCAACCTCCGCATCCTGCCCGTCGAGCACCGGGAGCTGATCGAGACCCCGGAAGGTGGCCACTTCAAGGTCCTGAGCGGCCACTCATCGTGCACGGCGAGCCGGGTGCTTGTCCTCGACCGGCTGGTCGGCCTGCTCTACCCCGACAACGACGCACCCCACGGGGTGCTCGCGGCCGTGCCGAACCGCCACGAGGTCGCCGTCCACATCATTCAGGACGACTCGGCGCTGCCGACGCTGATCGGCCTGACCACCTTCGCGTGGAAGCATGCCGTGTCGGCGCCGGGGGCGATCTCGCCGAACGTCTACTGGGTCAACGAGGACCACTTCCAGGAGGTGGCCGTCTGCGGCGGAGAGGGCGTTGAGTTTCGCTTCAGCCCCGAATTCCAGACGCTGATGGGGAGCGTACTCCCGCCGGATACGCCGGGCGGCGGGAAAGGGCTCCGGGCACTGTAGTGGCCAATCTCACGCTGACCATCGACGAAGACCTGTTGCTGCGTGCCAGGATCCGGGCGCTGCAGCGGGGCACGTCGGTCAACGCTGTGGTTCGGGAATTCCTGGAGGGCTACGCAGGCAGCGAGCGACAGAGCGCTGGGCTCGAAGCCTTCGGGGTGTTGGCAGATCACGCCGGCGCCGCGAGCGGGCCCGGCGGGCGCGGGTGGACCCGGGACGAGTTGCATGACCGAACGTAGCTTTGTCGACACCAGTGTCCTGGTCTACCGGGTGGACCACGGCGAACCCGAGAAACAGGCGGTAGCGAAGCAGATCCTTGACAAAGCGCCTCCCGGAACCCTCGCGCTCAGCACGCAGGTCCTCCAGGAGTTCTACGTCGTCACAACCGGCAAGCTGGCTCAGCCCCTCACACCGCAACTGGCATCGGAGGCCGTCGAGCACCTCAATGCCCTGCCGGTGGTCGCCACGGACGCCGAACTCGTTCGGTCCGGGATCGACCTGAGCCGGACGGCTCGCTTGTCCCTGTGGGACTCGCTGATCGTCCAGGCGGCCGTGCTCGCTCGCTGTGACCGCATCCTGAGCGAGGACCTCCAGGACGGTGTCACCATCGAGGGGGTCAGGGTCGAGAACCCATTCCGGCGGGCTCCGCCGCTGGACTCGAGCTAGTCCCCGGGGCTCTTGCGACCGAGGCGAGGAATCGGGCACGATGAGGTCGATGCGGGTGAGGCGCCGGGGCCCTGAGGCCTGAATGAACCCCGACAACCTGGCCAAGCTCGAGGGCAGGGTGGTTCGCGCGGCGGAAGCGGCTCTCGCTGACCACAAGTACGTCACGGCGATCGACGTGCTCGCTGGGATCGGTTGGCTGCCACAGTCTGGTCTTGACCTGTGGCGCCAAGGACGAACCCCATCCCTCGAGGCCGAGATCCAAGCGGGCTTGGCCAAGATCTCGGCGGCGATGCGGCTCTTCCGCCAATGGGCCGAGCGCAGCGGCCTCAAGCCGAGCGAAACCGTTTACGTCGCTCGAACCCGGGACCGGCGCAAGCTGCGGTTCAGCGTGAGCGGCGATCCCGCGATCGAGCGGGCCTACCGCACGCACTGGGTCTCCCCGGAGCTGTCGGAGGCCAAGCGGCAGCGGCTGGCGGAGCGCCAGGCGCAGCCGCCCGACCTCGTGGTCATCCAGGCACTCAAGCCCTGGACCTGCACGACCTGCGAGGGAACGGGAGACCTCCTGATCATGGAGGGAGACGGGCCGCTGTGCATGGCCTGCGCCGGGCTTGGTGACCTCGTCTTTCTCTCCGCAGGCGATGCTGCATTGACGCGGCGGGCCAAGAAGGCGAGCGGCCGGTCCGCTGTCGTGGTGCGCTTCAGCCGTGCCCGCAAACGCTACGAGCGCCAAGGCCTGCTGGTGGAGGAGGCGGCGCTGCTGCGCGCCCGTGAGGAGTCCCGCCAGACAGGCCCGCGCCCTCATTCCGGCGCCGGCTCGAACAGGCCCTCCTGATCCACGGCCCTCTGGGACTCCGCTGGAGGACATGGGGGGCGCCCAGCGCCGGACCTTGGCATCCGGGTCGGCGGCTACCCGACGGGTTGCTTCCTCGACGTCCCCACGCTCCGCAAGGATTTCGAGGGCGTGGCGCCGGATCGACCCGAGTGGCCATGTAAGCCCGAGGTCGAGCACCACAACCGACTCGACGGGGCCGAGGGCACCGATCGCGTCGAGCATTCCGTTGACTTTCGCGTCCGCCAGTGCAGCATTTGATGAGCACACTCGGTCCAAGACGGAGTAGAGGCGCTCCGGATACCTGCGCAGCAGGTAGCCGGCGGCCCAGCGACGCAGAGGTGGTCGCACCCGCCGCTCACCGCCATCACGCCGGGGTGCGCGCCCCCGCCCAGCTGGGCAAGGGCCCGGCGCCGACTTGGGTCCAGTACGGGCCCGTCACGACCACCCTACACGGGCCACCTTGGCCAGGAGCTCCGCCCGCAGGTCCTCCTCGTAGCGCACCGGGCCGGCCGGAAGCCGATGCAGGGGCATCGCCCAGGGCTCGCCACCGACCCGGGCGATCAGGAGTTGCACGATCCCCATACCCGGGCCGTCCCAGTCGGCATGAAAATGAAGAGAGCAACCTGCAGCGGCGAGCTGGCGCAGCAGGGTCAGCACGGCGACGTTCGGCCAACCGGAGGTGCAGACGAGCGGCGGCCCGGCCCAGTCGCCAGCCGCCGCTTCGGCGAGGATCGACGGGTTCTCGAAGACGAACACGTCGATCCCCGTCGGGCCCGCGCCGGCGCCGAAGGCGACCGGCCATCGACGGATCTGCGACAGCGTGATCGACGCCGGTTCGGCGGCGTCGGCCATCGCCCGCAACGTGGCAGCCAGGGGATCCCGACCGAGCGATCGTAGGCCGAGCACCAGCACCCTTGGCGACAGTGAATCCGATTCCACCCCGAATGCAGCCCAGAGCTCGCGTGCGCCCTCGGCGGTGCGCGGCGGTGGCACCCCCCGGAGATGGGCAAGGGCCTCCCGTACCAGGGAGCCCGTCCAGCTCCCGTAATCCAGACCGTGGGGATCGCTAAGAACGTCAGCGGCGAGACCCGCGAGCGACACCCCGCCGGCGGGAAGCGCCCGCAGCACGGCAACCAAGCCGGCGAGCCGACGGCGGTGAGCCTCGACGTCGCCGCCGGGAACGCCCGCTGCCCGAACTCTGGCCGCCCACGTCGCCAGACCGAGATCCGCAACCTCGCCCGTCAGCCAGGCCCACAGCTCCTCTCGCCGGGCACGCTCGGCAGACCGCTGCGCCGCACGGTTGGGCAGCGGCCCCCGCAAGCCCTCGACCAGGCCTCGCAACCCGTCCCAATCCAAGCCGAGGGCCGCCGCCACGGCCGCCGTGCTCACCCGGCACGTCGAGGCGGGCAGCCGGTCGGCGCCGAGCAGGTCGGCCAGGCCTCGCCGGGCCTCCTCCCCGAGACCCCGCAGCGTCACGGCGGTGACCGGGGCCTCCGACGCCCCCATCCGGCGGGCAAGCTCGTCCCAGAGGGCGTCGAGTTCTGGGCGCGGCGCGTGGATCACGACGGGACCGAGCCGGCCCCGACCGGGGCAGCGATGCGCCGCCGGCCGTTCCATACGAATCGGCTCGACACCGTTGGCCCGCCGGCCCCGTCGCTGTGGAGATGATGGATGGCGATGCCGTCCAGCGTCGAGTAGGCGCACCACTCCTGGTCGCTGGTGAAGATGGCATCGAGGTCCCAGTCCACGAACAGCCCGAAGAGTTGCGCCCGGTTCGACTGGTCGACCCCCACAAACAACTCGTCCAGCAGGATCAGCCGAGGGCAGCCGGCCATCCCCTGGGCGGCGCTGCCGTCGTAGTGGGCGGTGATGGACGCCAGCATCGGCAGGTGCAGTGCGATCGAGCGTTCGCCGGTGGAGAGCCGCTGCAGGCGGCCCGCGGTGGCCGGTTCGAATCCCTCCCAGTCCTGGTGCGCGACCTCGAGGCTGAAACGGTGCCAGCGGCGGTAGTCCAGCACCTCCCGGAGCCGCTCCTCCCAGCCCGACGATCCCTCCAGCTCGGCCCGCACCTGGTCGAGGCGCCCCCGGAAGAACTCGTACAACGCGTCCCGCTCGGAGTCCGTGTAGGCGGCAGCATCCTTCAACAGCAGCGCCCGCACCGACCGGGACGCATGCGGCTGGTCCGGATCGACGTCCCAACGGAGCCGCACCGCCACCCCGGCGGCGTCGGTGCGGACCGACGCCAGCACGCGGTTGATCTCATCGATCAACCCGTTCGCCTGGCGGATCCGATCGGCCACCGCGGTCCGCAGGCTCCCGGTCAACGTCTCGTCGAAGAGCCGGCGCTCCTCCTCGGTCAGCTCCTCGGCTGCGATGGCGAGGTGATCGCTCATGCGTCGCACGAGCTGGGCCACCCGGGAACGGATCCCCTCGGTGGCTGCCCGAAGCAGCCAGAAGCCCGTCTCGGCCTGTTCGAACGACAGATCGATGCGACCCCGCAGCGTCTGGCTCGCCGTGTAGTAGCCCTCCTGGACCAAACCCTGCGAGCGTGACAGTGAGGCCTCGTCGGCGTTGATCGTCGGGAACCGGGCCGCCACCGCCCGCGCCGCGTCGAGGATGCCCGTGGCGGTGTCGATCGCGTCGAAACCGAGGTCTGCCTCGGCATCCTCCCCGTAGCCGTCAGCGACGGCGGCGGCGAACTTCCCGTGGGCCTTGTCCCGGACGACCTCGGCCTCCGCCCGGTCGAGGGCGGCCTTCTCAACCCGCTGCTCCAGCCCGCCGATGCGACGCTCCAGTTCCGACCGTTCCTCGGTGAGGTCTCGCTGGCGGGCCTCCAGCTCCAGGCGCTCCGACCTGGCGGCGTCGATGCGGGCCACGACGTCACGGTAGGCCGAGCCCACACTCGACTCGAGGGTCTCCAACCGCACCACCACCGCCCGGTGCTCGGCCACGGCCCGCGCCAGGCGATCCCGTGCCCCATCCAGCTCCGCCGCCGCGCGCCGGCGGTCCGACTCGCGACCGGCCAGCACCTCCCCTGCATGCGCGGCGGCCCGGCGGCGGCGAGACCACAGGCCGGCGGCGGTCTCGAAGGCCCCGAGATGCTGCTCGAACACCGCGATGGCGGGTCCGTCCGTCGGGAGGGAGTGGCGGGTCGCCAGGTGCATCAGCCTGGTTTGGGCCGCCCTGACCGCCTGCTCGGCCTCGGCCCTGCGTGCCTCGGCAGCTCGGAGTCGTGATTCCGCCTCTTCGAAGAGCAGCCGCGCCCGCTCGGCGTCGCGCCAGGCCTCCACCAGCGCCGCCCCGTCGGGGGCGGAGGCAACCTCGGCCAGGATGCCGCGGCGGCGGCGGTCGAGGCCCTCCAACTCGGCGGTGAGTGAACGCATCCGGGCGGCGAGGTCTGCGATCTCGGCATCGAGCTCGCCAATGCGGCGTGCCCGCTCCCGCTCCTGGGCCGCGGCGCCGATGAAGCGTGCCGGTTGGGCAGGTCCACGGCCCGCAAGGGGGCCGAGGCGGAAGGTGC
>DASPZW010000253.1:0-5858 GCA_035636055.1 Actinomycetota bacterium | reverse complement strand
CTTTTGGGGAGAATGCGCGGACCTATCGATGAAATGAGAAAGCCATGATGTTCGGGCGGGTCGCATACGTCGTGAGGCCACCTGACCGACGGCTCGGCCCTACTCCGTGTGCAGGGCGGGAGGTGCTGCGGCACGAGGACGCCATGCAGGCCCTCTTGGATGCCCTGCCGGATCGTTACCGGGCCTTCGTGCTGGTGCTCCGACATACCGAGTTGTGTTGGATCGAGGTCGCGGCCGTGAGAAGGGCCACGGCCGGCGCCGACGGGGAATGGATCCGGGTGGCGGCGTGGGGCGTCGACCGCCCTGCCGGCGTGCGGTTCAAGAAGCTGAAGCGGGCCGACCGCTACACGGTGCCGATGCCGCCACGGGTGCGTGAGGCGCTGACCGCGCACCTGGTTCAGTACGTCGGCTCGGGCCGGGACGACCTCGTCTTCACCGACGAGGAGGGCACGCCGCTTCACAAACAGCGGTTCCGGGAGCGGGTGTGGTACCCGGCCGTTGAGATCGCTGGCCTGCCCTCGTACGTGGACGTGGAGGACCTGTGGACCTACTCTGGGGCACCCCGGGCCGCTCGCCCGGCAGAGGTCAGCACCCTGTGACGTAGCAACCGCTCTTCCTTCGACGAGTGCGGGGTTATCGAGCTCACCCCTCCGCTGCCGTTCCCGTAGGGTCGGGCAGCCCGGAGAGAGGCACGCAGGGTCGGAGGCGCCGGTACAGCGGCAAAGGTCACTCGTAGCGACGGAGGAACTCGTTCAGGATGGCCGTGCACACGGCATGCTGCGCCTCCGGCAGATGCCCATTATAGACAAAAGCGTTGAACTCGGCCTGCCTCCCCTTGGATTTCCCTTGACCCAGGAGGCCCGCGGCCACCTGTTCGCCGGCCACCTTTTCTTTGTGGTGGTAGCACCACCGAATGGATACACCGGCCAGCACGGTTAAGACGCTTCAGTGGAATGACGAAGATGCGCTAAACAAGCTTTTGGATGCGTGGGGCCGATCGGGACCCTGAGGCGTCCCCCGCGGAGGAAGGACGTCAATGAACTGGCCGGCACCGTGGATCTCGATGCGCAGAGACGGCAGGCGCCGGCGCGGGCAGTGAAATTCGCCATGGCGGCTCTCCGAGCCGTCCTCTTGGCTGTGCTGCTCATTGGCGGAGCCGCGGCGATCGTCACCGAGAATGCCGCGGTACCGTCCGATCTGCAGACACTCCTTCACGACGTCCACGCCGGACGAGTCAACTGGATCGTCTACAGCAGCGGCGTCACCCAGTCTGAGGAAATCCGCTGGTCCACGGGACCGCTCACGTGGTGGCAGGCCCGCTACGACGGGTCCTCGATTGACGTGGCGGCTGTCCTGCGCACCGAGGCCCGCCGAGCCGGCCAGCCCGCCCCCTCCATCCGAATGGTTTACGGATCCAGAGACGTGGGATCACAGAGGCGACCATCCATGTGGGGAGCGGCCCTCCCCTGGGGCTCCGCCGCGACTGCGGTCGTCTTGGCGTGGGTCGTTACCTTCTTCGCCATGATTGTGCAGCCCGCAGCCTATCCCCGCCGCTACGCGTCGGGATGGTGCTGGTTCTGGCTCTTCGTCGTCGGCGGTATCGGCCCCGTCCTCTATTTGTGGCTTGAACCACATCCGTTCTGGCTACCGGGGGTGGGCCGACGTGAGGAGTCCCCACACCGGAGGGCGCTGTTCACGGGCACGCAAGGGTTCGTGGCCGCCCTCCTCGTAGCACTGGCCCTTCAGCTCGTGCCCCTCGGAGTCAACAAGGCGTTGGGCCGGACCCCTCGGAGGGCGGTAACTCTTGTTGCTGGCGTTCGAGGAAACAGCTACTAAGGGGAGGATATCTAGGCCATGTCCCTCCGACCCCCGGCCCCGGGCGGGAAGCCACTGCTCCCACCGGAGAGCGCCGTTGTGCGGACGGTTCGTGAGTGGGACGAGTTCCTCGCCAAGCCGAAGCCCGACCCCAGCGTGCTTCGCAAGCAGCAACTGGCAGCGGACTTCCTTTACGGGTTCCTCATCGTCGTGGGGCTGGGTGGGATCGTGCTGGCCATATGGTGGTCCGCAGTTCAGAGGTAGTCAAAGACCCCCAAGACCTGACCAGGGGGCCGAGGTTCGGAAAAAAACACGCGCCCACGCGTTATTTCATCCGGACCTTCTTCGGTCCCCGCCGTAGGGGGCGATAGCACCCATGACGATGCCCTCCGGTTCGATCGAGAACTCCCGGATCTGGGGCTCGTGGCGGCTCGCCCGGGCTGTAGATCCCCGGATCGGCTCACTCATCGGCGCCAGCGTACCTCTTCAGGAAGTGGTGCTCTCTCCCCAAAACCCCTTCACTTCCCTCTCATGTCATGGTACATTTCCGGCCGTTGCGGTGTCGCTGCCGAGATAGAGAAGGGGCGTCATGACGGTTGGGCGGGAGGGGCCGTGACCTTCGACGTGCAGGTGCGCCAGGGAAGCAACGAGCTGACGCTGATCCTTCGCGGTGAGCTTGACATGGCCGCGACGGACACGTTGCACAAGGCCCTGCTGGACCTGAAGGAGCTTGACGATGCGCTGCCGACGACCATCGTCGTGGACCTCCGCCAGTTGGAGTTCCTGGACTCCAGTGGCCTCCACGGACTCATCGACGCCCACGACCAGGTCCGTGCCGCCGGCAGCAAGGTGCTCCTTGTCCGCGGTCCACAGTACGTCCAGCGAGTGTTCGAACTGACCGGCGTGGATGACTCCTTCGAGTTCGTCGACGGGGTGTAGCTGCAATGACGCTGGCCCGGCTTCCGGGCCGGGGGGGTCCAGGGGGGAGAAGCAGCCCCCGAAGCGAAGCGGAGGGGATGAGCTGCGGATCCCCCCCGGGTTGTCGAACGCTCCGAAGGAGCGGACGACAACTGGAAAAACAAAATCAGGCGGTACGGGACGGCAGTCTGGCGACCGTATGATGGCGTCCCAGATGGCCAAACCCGCGGAGCCCTGGCAGGAGCCCGTCCGGGGGGACGTCATGCCCCCCGCCGTCATGAACCTGTCGGGCATGGACCAGATCCTCGCCTGGGACCGGGGCTACGTGCCGATGCCCCCGCTGGCACACCTCACGGGCATCCGGATGTCGGCGGTCGGGGAGGGGACCTCGACGTTCACGATGCCCGCCTCGCCGTGGTTCCTGGCGCCCCAGGGGGCCATCACGATCGGCATGCTCGCCGTCCTGGCGGACCCGCCGCTGGGGTGCGCCATCCAGACCACCCTGCCGGCAGCGACGCCGTACACCACCGCGGAGCTGTCCCTGACGGCGGTACGCCCGGTCGCCGGCACCGGCGGGCTGCTGAGCGCCCACGGCAATGTCGTGCACCCCGGGCGCCGGATGGCCCTGTCCGAGGTGGCCATCGAGGACGACGCGGGCCGGCTGGTCGCCCACGGTACGTCCCGGTGCATGGTGCTCCCCGATCTGCGGCGGCGGCCCCCGGTCCAGGCGCTGGAGCTGTTGGCGCCCCCAGACAACACCGGCGATCCCTGGCTTCGGCCGGTGATGGGCGAGGTCCTGCCCCAGGCGCTGTGGGACTGCCACGACGGCCTCGACATCCTGCGGCTCCTGCTGGCCGGGGACGCGCCCCGCCCGCCGATCAGCTATCTCACCGGCCTCAGGCTGACGGCGGCGGAACCGGGCTCGGCCACGTTCCTGCTGCCCGCATCGGGGTGGCTCGGCTCGCCGACGGGCAACCTCGAGGGCGGCTTCATCGCCATGCTCGCCGACGCCGCGCTGCAGTCCGCCATCCAGACGACCGCCCCGGCGGGCTGCGCCATCGCATCCCTCGACCTCAAGGTCAACTTCCTCCGCCCGGCCCCCACCGACGGCCGCGATCTGGTGGGTGTCGGGACGGTCGTGCACAGGGGGAGGTCCCTGGTCATCGCCAACGCCGAGGTCGTCAACGCCGAGGGCAGGCGCGTCCGCTGGCCACCGGGTCGACCCTGCTGCTGCCGGGCCATCGGGCCTCGCTCGACGACACGGCGGAATTCGACGAGACCCAAGAGACCTGACCCCAAGCGGTGGGGACGGAATTGCACCGGGACGGTCGAACAACGTCCACACCTCCACGACCAGCGGGGCCGCTGCCCGCCAGCGCGCCTTCAGACCAGGCGCCGCTCCGTCGCCCAGCGGGTGAGTTGGTGGCGGCTCGACAGCTGGAGCTTGCGCAGCACCGCCGAGACGTGGGTCTCCACCGTCTTGATCGAGATGTGCAGGCCCTTGGCCACCTCCTTGTAGGCGTAGCCCCTGGCGATCAGGCGCAGCACCTCCCGCTCGCGCGGCGTGAGCTGGTCAAGTTCGTCCGGGGCCCCGCCAGGCCCGACCGGCGTTTGGCCGGCGAAGGCGTCCAGGACGAAGCCCGCAAGCCTGGGGGAGAAGACGGCGTCGCCGTCGCGGATCCGCTTGATCGCGCTCCGCAGGTCCACAGGTGAGATCGACTTCGTCACGTAGCCCCGGGCCCCCGCCCGGATGACGGCGATGACGTCCTCGGGCGCGTCCGAGACCGACAGGGCCAGGAACTTGACGTCGGGTGCGGACGTGTGGACCGCCTGCAGCACCGCCCTGCCCCCGCCGCCCGGCATGTGGACGTCGAGGAGCACAACGTCGGGAAGGCCGGCGACGATGCCGGCGATGGCAGCCTCCACGTCCCCGGCGGTGCCCACGATGGTGAACTCAGCCCCCAACTCCGCCTGGACGCCGGAGAGGAACAGGCGGTGGTCGTCGACCACGAAGACCCGGATGTCCCCGGCACCCTCCCCGGCACCCCTGGCGGCACCCCTGGCGGCGCCGGCCGCGGCACCCTCCCCGGCACCCCTGGCGGCGCCGGCCGCGGCACCCCCGGCAAAGGCGCCCTCCTGCGGAGCGACCATCACGCCACCCTGGGGATGCTGAGCTGCACCTCGGTCCCGCCGTCGAGTTCGGTCACGATCGTGGCAGAGCCGCCCGATCGCTGCATCCGGCCCCGGATGGAATCGGCGATGCCGCGGCGGTCCGCCGCCACCGCATCGGGGTCGAAGCCCGCACCCTGGTCCCGGACGAATGCAGTCACCGACTCGGGCTCGACCTCGACGTAGATCGAGATCTGGTCCGTCCCCGAGTGCTTGGCGGCATTGACCGTGGCCTCCCTGGCGGCATCGACGATGGCCTGCAGCCGGTCGTCGAGCGCCGTGTCGCCGACGGTCACGACCTCCACCGGCACCTTGAACTGCAACTCGACCGAGGCGGCCGCCTTCTCGATCGCACCGGCGACCGTGTCCTCGCCCGGCGCCTGCGGCGGCCGCCCGCCCAGCCAGGCCCGGAGCTCGCGCTCCTGGTTCCGGGCAAGCGCCACCATCTCCCGTGGCTGGTCGGTGCGCTGGATGAGGGCCAGGGTCTGCAGCACCGAGTCGTGCAGGTGGGCGGCGACCTCGGCCCGCTCCTCTGAGCGGATGCGCTCCCACCGCTCGTTGCCGAGGGCCTGCACCAGCCGCCATCCCCATGGACCGGCGATCAGACCGACCCCGGCGGCCGTGACCGCGACCGCCAGGACGACGCCGGGCTGGGCGGCGAGGACGTTGCTGCCGACGAGGCCGGTGACGATCCCGACGGCCACCACCAGCACGCCGACGGCAAGCCGCGCCTTGCCGATCCCCCGCAGCGCGCCCCGCTGGGTCACGGCATGCAGCATCGACGCAGGCGCCCGCTGGGCGAGCCGGTTCCACCGGGCCCGTTCGCCCTCGTCGCCCCGCAGCCAGATGACGCCGAACCCCAGGGCAACCAGCCCCACCGACCAGGCAAGCGTGTCGCCGAGCCAGAGTCCCGCGGCTCGCAACAGGATCACGGCCCCGCCGAGCACCAGGGCCAC
>DASPZW010000252.1:0-3382 GCA_035636055.1 Actinomycetota bacterium | reverse complement strand
GGGCGTCCGCCGCCGTCCCCGCCGAGAGGCCGGAACGCTGCAGCCGTCGCTCGAACACGCCCGAGAGGCCGGCGATCTCCTCCAGGCGCTCGTCGACCTCTTCCCGGGCTGCGTCGATACCTTTCAGCAGGGCCTCGACCTCCTCGAGCGGGCTGCCCCAAGCCGGGCTGCCCCATGCCGGGCCCGGTTCGCCGGTCTCCGCCGTTCCCGCGGCGTCCGGGGCACCGGTGAGTGGGACGGTGCTCAGCCGCAAGGGAACGGAGGGCGCTGCCGCCACGACTGGTCCCGCCGTGCTGGTCACCACCTTCCGGTTGCTCTCGTTGATGGCGGACAGCAGGGACGCCGGGGGCTTGGCCCACTCGTTCGGTGGCTCAGGATACCGGTCGGTCTTGCGCAGCGTGAGGTGCACCGACCCGAACACATAGCCCCCCTGGGCGAGGATCAGGTGGGGGAAGTCCCACAGGGTGTACTCGGGCTTGCGCTGCGCCTTCGACGCCTCGCGCTCGACGGCAACGGCGTGCTCGGCGATCACCAGACCCGGATTCCTCGGCCGGGCCAAGGTTGCCTCGGACACCGCGATCGACAGATCGTCGACCGGCTCGAGCCCGCTCGCCTCGACGATGTAGCGCAGGAGGTTCTCCCTCGAGAAGACCAGGGTCCGGTGTGGCCACCCGATGCCGCCGGGTGGTCCGCTGAGGCGGAACTCGGTCGAGAGCGCCAGGATCCCCCCCGGCTTGAGGACCCGGCCCATCTCGTAGGCGGCATAGGCCACGTCGTGCAGTTCGCCGAAATGCTCGATCGAGCCCGACGAGAAGATGCCGTCGAAGGTGTCCGGTGGGTAGCGCAGCCAGCGCCCGTCCATGTGCTGGACGACGAGGCGGTCGGGATCGAACCTGAAGGGCGCCACGCTGGCCGGGTCGACCAGCATCGTGGGAGGCGCCAGCGGCTGCCAGTCGCCGGGCACGAGGTAGCGATCGGTCGCGAACACCTGCTTCACCAGCCGCGTGAGGTAGAAGATCGTGTCCTCGGTGCCGGCCCCCACACCGAGGATCGTCGCGTCGGGGCGCAGGGCGTCGAACCGGGCGAGGGCACGGACCGCCATCGCGACCTCCCAGTCCTTGCGATGCTCCGCCCCCGCAGGGAACTCCGGCGAGAAGTGCGGCAGCTTGTAGGCGCACACCTCCCGGATCACACCCGCAAGTTCGGCGTCGGCGAAGTCCTCGAACTCGCAGAGTTTGTTGTAGCCGATCATGCTCACGGCTCGTCCGCCATCTGAAGCACCCCCACGGCGGGCCCCTCGACGGGGAGGAACCGCTCGACCAGTTCGATGTAACGCTCAGCCATGTGCTGGATCGTACCTTCCTCCTCGTAGAAGGCGCGGGCGGCTGCGGACATCCGTTGCCGCTGGTCGGGATCGGCCGCAAGCGCGATCAGGCCGGCGGCGAGGGACGCGACCTCGGCAGCGTCCTGGGGCACGCGCAGGCATGCGGCGGCGGGGATGAAATCCCATTCGGGAAGGTCGCTGATCACGACGGGCCGCCCGGCGGCCAGGGCGCGCATCAGCGTCGCCGACATGTGGGTGCTGAGGGGGGTCCGCAGGTTGAGGATGACATCGGCGGCCTTGACGTACGCGCCCAGGTCGCCCGGGTCGACGTGCCCCGTGAACCGGACCAGCGACGCAACCCCGAGCCGGTCGGCGAGACGATGCAGGTCGCCGAGGTACCGCTCGTCGAGCGCCGTCCCGACGATCAGCAACCGGGCATCGGGGCGCGCGGCCGCCATCTCGGCGAACGCCCGGACGCAGGTCTCGAGGCGCTTGGACGGGTGGACGATCCCGTAGACGCCGACGACGAACGTGTCGGGCGGCATCCCGAGGGCGCACCGCGCGAGCCGGGGACTCGTCGAGACGTCGCCGTCGAACGGGTCCGGGACCCCCATGGGGATCACGGAGGGGTTCGAACCGGGGTACGCCGCACGCAACTCCCGTGCCGCTGCCTCAAGGTGGACGACCTGGGCGAGGCTCTGGCCGATCAGGGGCTCCAGCATCGGGTGGCGCCGGAGGAAGCCCCACAGGGCCTCGGGGTCGGCAGGGTCGATGGCGAGGAGCTCGTCGAGGGCCGCCGGGCCTTCGAGATCGGCAACCTGGCGGTGGAAGCCCGCCGGGTCCGACCTGTCGTGCCACCACGTGTACAGCACGTGGCTCCACATCAGGTCGTGCAGGACGACGATGCCCGGCCGGTCTGCCACGGCGTCGGACATGTAGTGGTGGTAGAGCGACCCCCCGACCTGGAAGATCACCGCGTCGAACGGCGCCTGCGCATCGCGGCGGTTGAACGCCGAGCAGTGGTGAATCCGCTGGCGGGCGAGGAGGTCGTCCGGCGGCAGGAAGCCCTCGTCGACGAAGACCTCGACGTCGCAGGAAGGGCGGAGCCCGTCCAGCAGGTCGACGCTGTAGTCGGCGATGCCGGTTTGCAGCGGTGGCAGGGGCGTCCAGATGGCCAGGCGCAACCGGCCCTCTCCCGGTGGGGCCGGCTGGGCGGCCCGGGCGTAGGAGGCGAGGGTGGCCTCGGCGAGCTGGGAGCCGTTGAAGCGCTGCACCTGCTCGAAGCCTGCCTGGCGGAGACCCTCCCGCACGGACGGATCGCAGGCCAGCATCGCGATCGCGCGGGCGAATCCCTCAGCGTCGTCGGGCTGGACCTGGATCGCTGCGTCCCCGGCGACCTCCGGCATCGAGGAGACGTCGGTGGTGACCACCGGTGCCCCGCAGGCCATGGCCTCGGCGATCGGGAGCCCGAAGCCCTCGTAGCGCGAGGGGTGGACGAGCATGGTGGCGCGGTTGTAGAGGACGCAGAGCTCCTCGTCGGACACGACGCCGGTGGTGACGATGTCGTCCTCGATCCCGACCTCCTCCGCCAGGGCCCGGACCGTCGCCCGCCCCTCGTGCGAGAGATGGCAGCAGACCACGAGGGGAAGCTCGGTGCGGAGCGACGCCGGGAGCTGGGCGTAGCCGTGGAGCAGGGTGCCGAGATTCTTGGAATGGTGCGGGTCCGTCACCGTCAGGACGTAGCGTTCGGGGAGGCGGAGCCGTGACGCCATGGCGATCCCGAGCTTGCGGAGGAGGTGGTCCGGGAGGGGCCGGAACACCGCGTCCGGCATGGGCCACGCTCGATCGATGCGCTCGGCGGGGATCCCCAGATGCTGTGCGGCGTCCCGGCCCGCGGCGTCGGAGATCGCCAGGAGCCGGGTTGCACCCTTGATCAGCTCCAGCGTGCGGAAGTAGTGGTCACGCAGGGGGGAGCCGTCGAGGTACTGCTCGGCGAAGAGCAGCGGGATCAGGTCGTAGAACGTCGTGACCACGGGGCAGGCGTCGAAGCTCACGAGG
>DASPZW010000251.1:0-11865 GCA_035636055.1 Actinomycetota bacterium | reverse complement strand
CGGCCTCGGCATCTCCGCGGCCATGGGGATGGTCGGACCCCTCATCTTCGGCCTCGAGGTCGGGTTTCTCATGGGGTTCCTGTCCCGCAGGGTGCTGGGCCAGTACGACCTGTGCCTGCCCCGTGGCGACAGCAGCCACCTGTGGTTCGTCCATCCCAACATCGCCGAGGCCCGGGCGGACCTGGACCTGGACCCGAGGCAGTTCCGGATGTGGCTCGCCCTGCACGAGGTGACCCACCAGATGGAGTTCACCTCCATCCCGTGGGTCCGGGGCCACTTCACGGGCCTGGTGGAGCGCTTCATCGACGCCGCCGAGATCGACTCCGGCGAGGCGATGAGCCGGCTGCAGTCCCTCGGCGATCCCGAGCAGCTCAGCCATCTGATGTCGCACCCCGAGGAGCTGCTGCCGATGCTCATCACGCCACCGCAGCAGGAGGTTGCCCGGGAGATCGAGACCCTGATGGCGGTGCTGGAGGGTTACGCCGAGTGGGTCATGGACAGGATCGGCTCGGAGATGCTTCCCGAGTTCTCGAAGACGCGCGAGGGCCTGAACCGCCGCCGGGCCGAGCGGTCCTCCGTCGAGCGGCTGCTCGAAGGGCTGCTGGGCATCGACCTGAAGCCCGCCCAGTACCGGGCCGGGGAGCGCTTCGTGCGGGCCGTCGCGGGGGCCGATCAGCTCGCAAGGCTCTGGGAGAGCCCATCCTCGCTCCCGACCCCCGCCGAGCTCGGCGAACCCACCAAGTGGCTCTCCCGGGTCGCCTTCTCGTAGGGACCCCGTGGGTGGTCGGGATTGTGTACACAGGATGTAGCGAATCCCGACCACCCCCCTGGAATTGGCGGCCGTGAACCTCTCCACCGCCATCCCAAACGACGCCGACGAGTGCCGCACCGAGGTCGTTGCGCCAGGAAGGGCAGGGTCTACGTGGAAGTGGGGCCAGGGGAACTGAAGGAGTCGCGGATGACGGTCCTGGTGAGCCCGATCCTCAACAACCTTCAGTAATCCCGCTCATTCGGCGTCCGCGGACGGTTCAGCCGGACAGGACGATCAGCTCGGCCCTCGGGACACAGCCGGCCACCTCCAGGATCGCCACCGTTGGCACCTTCGCCCGGCGCGGATCGCACGCGCTGCCCGGGTTCAGCAGCAGCAGCCCGTCACGGTCGTCGACGACCGGCAGGTGCGAGTGTCCGTAGACCACGACCCGGCAGCCCGGGAAGCGCCGCCGCATCCGCTCACGGCGGCCTTTTGAGGGCCCGGCATCGTGGACCATCCCGAGGGCGAGCCCCTCCAGGTCGATGCGGATCCGCTCGGGCAACTCGGCCCGCAGGGAGGCGTCGTCGATGTTGCCGGCGACGGCGTGCACCGGCGCCAGGACCGCGAGCTCATCGAGGGCCTTGCGGACACTCACGTCGCCCGCGTGGAGGATCAGCGCCACTCCCTGGAAGACCTCGAACACCCGAGATGGGATCCCGGGAGCCCGGGAAGGTATGTGCGTATCGGAGATCACTCCTACCCGAACCACTACGTGCGCAGGACGAACGGGCCCTCGGGCTTCGACTTGCCTCCCTTCGCCTCGAGGGTGACGGCCATACCCTGCATCCCGGCCAGGTTCGACCGGATCTGCACCAGGGCGAGCCCCGACCCGTCCGGCCGGAAGGCCTGGACCGGCACCTGGGTGTTGTCCACGATCAGCCAGAGCTGGTAGATGCTCTTGCCGGGGTCCGGGAGGCCGCGGGCCACGAGCCCGGCGGTGTGGCCGTCCGGAGCGACGTACAGCTCGCCCGAGGCGGCCGCCGCATTCCCGGTCCCGCTCAGGGGCACCGCGGTGGCGAGGGGGTTGGCCAAAGCTTGGAAGAACTGCGCCTGGGCCTGCAGCGTCTTGTCACGCTGGTGCAGGCGCTGGCTCTGGCGGTAGCTGAACGCCCCCAGGATGAGGAGGGCAGCAACCGCCACGATGGCAGAGAGCCGCCGCCAGGTCACCGGACGGCGTTGGCGGCGGGATACCGCCGGGATGACCGGGGCCCCCTGCGGGATCGTGGCCACAGCCTCCATCAGCCGGCGACGGAGGGCCTCCGGGGGCTGCACGGGTTCTGCAATGAGCGCCAGGCCCGCCGCAGCCTGCACGTTGGTCTCGAGCAGGGTCCGGCAGGGGGAACAGGTCTCCAGGTGGGTCTGCACCTCGAGCTCCTCGCCGCCGCCGAGGGCGTCAAGGGCGTAGAGAGGCACAAGCTCGCGCAGTTCGTCGTGGGTCACAGCCCCTCACCACCCTGGAGGTGGGGCAACTGAGCGCGCAGCCTGATCATGCCGTCACGAAGCCGGGTCTTCGCCGTGCCCAGCGGGACGCCGAGCTTGTCGGCCACCTCGCTGTAGGTGAGCCCCTCGAAGTACGCAAGCTCGAGGGCCTCGCGCTGAATCGGCGAGAGGCGCGAGACCGCGGTCCGGACCTCCTTGCGGCGGACGCCAAGCCAGGCAGCCTCGACCACCTCTTCTCCCCCCGTTTCGGTGGCGAAATCCGCGACACCTTCCTCCCGACGGCGCAGCGATTCCTCGTGACGCACGGCGTCGACCGCCTTATTGTGCACGGCGGCGAAGAGGTAGGCGGCGACGCTGCCCCGCTCCGGGTCGAACTTCCCGGCCCGTTGCCAGATGGAAAGAAATGCCTCCTGCACCACGTCCTCCGCCAGCGCTCTGTTGTTGCAGATCTTCAGGGCCATACCGAAAGCTGACGCCCCGTAGCGGTCGTAGAGGGCTGAGAAGGCGGCCTGATCCCCGCGGGCGACCCGCTGGAGCAGGGACCGATCCTCATCCTGCGACTCACTCGGCTTGCGCATGGTGTATTCGTCCCCGGCCCCTCTCCGGATGGGATCCCGGGCAGCCAGCCGTGCCGCCCGCCGGCACAGGCTCCAGAGCGTCCCGCCAGGTGATCTGACGGGGGCCTGCGGGATCCTGTGAGGAATTTTACATTCTGCCAACAGCCGCCTCCGGCCCGGCCAATCGACGCCTGGGACAGAGCTTTGGCGGGTCCTCGCGTGATACAGTTTCCGGCGAGGGCACCGCCCAGGTCATGCATTCCGCAGCACCAGCAGTTCCCTCCGAAGGTTCCGGGCTTGGCGGCATGGAGGTCCTCAAAGGGAGGACCGAGTCGCTTGGTACAGACCGGCGAGTTTGGTAACGGGTGTTTTGAAGGGAGGGAACTGCAGATGCCGCAAGGCACGGTCAAGTGGTTCAGTGCTGAGAAGGGTTACGGTTTCATTTCGCGCACGGACGGGGACGATGTCTTCGTCCACTTCAGCGCCATCGAGGGCGAGGGTTACCGGAACCTCGAGCAGGGCGAGACGGTGGAGTTCGAAGTAACCCAGGGACCCAAGGGCCTCCAGGCATCGAAGGTCCGGAGGCTGATGTAGCACCCTCCGGTTGCACCGGCGGGCACGACGAACGGGTTCTGCGGCGGGGAGCCTGACACCGATCGGGGGACGCACGACTTCCCTTATGGCGGCCATGCTGTCTCGCGCGGCGCTCATCACCTCGTTGAGCCCTGCCCGGCCCCAGCAACCTTAGCAAGGAGTACTGCTTGGAATCTGCAACCACAGTGGCATGGGAGGGACGGTTCGGCGACGCCGACCTGAAGATCGAGATCCCCCCTTCCGGACGGATCCACGCCGAATGGCGCACGCCGGCCGGCAGTCGTCAGAAGGTCGTCGACTCAATCGAGCAACTTGAGCGCAGCGTCCTCTTCCAGTTGATGGTCGGGGCGAATGTCCGCGACGAGGTGCGAGAGGAGATCGCCGATGCGGTCGCCCTCACGCTGGCCAACCGCACGCCGCTCCCCTCAGAGGACCCCTCGCAGCCCAGGCGCCCCCCTCGAAAGCGGGCACGGGCCAACCAGCCCCCCCGCCGCCGCACCGGTGGCGGAGCTGCGAGCCGCGGGCGTCGCCGCCACTAACGAAGAGGCGCCTCCAACGCTCGACGCACCAAAATCTAAGCAGGTCGAATCTAAGCAGGTCGAATCTAGATCTAAGCAGGTCGAAAATCCCGACTGCAGGACCCGGACGCCGGAGCCTCGGAAAAATACACGCGCATACCCGTCATTTCTTCCGGACTTCGGAAGCCCGGCGACGTACCAAAACGCCCTACGAGCAGCTCGCGGCGGCGGCCAGGTCGGCGGGCCTCACGCCGTCGCCACAGGTGGCGCAGTGGGGATCGCGGCGCAGCTTGAGCTCGCGGAAGGTCGTCGACTGCGCATCGAACATCAGCAGCCTCCCGACCAGCGGCTCTCCGTAGCCGACGAGGATCTTGAGGGCCTCGTTGGCCTGCAGCACTCCGATGACGCCTGGGAGCACGCCCAGGACCCCGGCCTCGCTTCACGTGGGGGCCAGTTCGTCCGGCGGCGCTTCGGGGTGCATGCAGCGGTAGCAGGGGCCGCCCTTCTCGGGCCAGAACGTGCTGGCGTAGCCCTCGAACCTGAAGATTGAACCATAGATGTAGGGTTTGCCCTGTTTCACGGCGGTCTCGTTGATGAGGTACCGGGTCGAGAAGTTGTCCGTCGCGTCGATGACCATGTCGAACTCGGCGAGGATGCCGTCGACGTTCTCGGGCGTCAGCCGGTCCTTCCATATCTGAACGTCCACGTCAGGGTTAAGGTCCTCGATGGCCTGCCGAGCGCTCTCCGCCTTGTTCATGCCGATGCGGGAGGTGGAGTGGATCACCTGGCGCTGCAGGTTGCTGATGTCGACCGTGTCGAAGTCGACGATCCCGAGCTTGCCGACGCCGGCCGCTCCCAGGAAGTAGATGGCGGGGGCGCCAAGGCCGCCGGCACCCACGACGAGCACCTTGCCGTCGCTGATCTTGCGCTGGCCCGCCTCGCCCACCTCCGGCAGCACGAAGTGGCGCGAGTACCGCTCGCGTTGGTCGGGTGTCCAGGTTTTGGGGACCTCAGTCTCGAAGCCACCGTCCCGCCATCCCGAGAAGCCCCGGATCATGTGACGGAGGTTGGTGTAGCCGAGTTCCTTCAGGGTCTTGGCCGACATGGCGGATCGATTGCCGCCGGCGCAGTAGAGAACGATCGGCGCGTCCTTGTCGGGCAGCTTCTCGTCCACCTGCAACTCGAGGTAGCCCCGCGGGATGTGGATGGCGCCCGGCAGGTGCCCGGCACGCCATTCGTCACCTTCGCGCACATCGACCAGCGTCATCGGCTCTCGCCGGCGGATCATGTCGTCCACCTGCTCCAGCGTGAGAGGTTCCACCTCGGCCTTCGCCTGCTTGACGACGTCCCGGCCCCTCTTTGTCTCTGCCATGCGGATCTCCAGGTTGTTTGGTTGCTGTTCCCAGTATATGAACGCTTGTAACGCTGCAAATCGCCCCGCATTCCAATCTGGGGCCGCGGGTAAGCTGAAAAGCATATGGCATTCCTGAGTGACGCCGACTCGGCGTACCTGCGTGACAAGCTGGCCGAGATGCTCGTCCGGCCCGTCGGGGTGCGGTTGTTCACCGAGCCCCCCGGCGGCCTGTACGTGCCCGGCCGGCGCACATGTGGGACCTGCGCCGACGCCGAGGCTCTCATGAAGGAGGTGGCGGGGCTCTCCGGGCACATCCACCTCGACGTGGTGGATGTCGCCCTGCACGCCGACGAGGCCCGAGCGTGGGGGATCACCTACGTGCCGACCATCGCCGTCGGGCCCGATGGCGAGGACGCCGGCGTCCGGTTCCAGGGCCTGCCCGACGGCTACGAGTTCACATCGTTCGTGGAGACGCTCGCCTCGGCAGGGAGCGCCGTTGGCCTTGGGCTGCAGCCCGAGACCCTGGACGCCCTGGCGGAGCTGCCCGGCGACGTCGAGATCAAGACGTTCGTCACACCCACCTGACCACACTGCCCCCGCGCCGTCGTGACGGCGCACCGGCTGGCCCTGGCGAGCCCCCGCGTGCGGTCGACCTCGGTCGAGGCCCAGGAGTTCCAGGAGCTCGCCCGGTACTACCAGGTGTCCGCCGTCCCGAAGATCGTTCTGAACGACCGGGTGGAGTTCATGGGGGCCGTCCCCGAGCCGGTGTTCCTGGAGGCGGTGTTCGCGGCAGTCGCCGAGAGCAACGGCACCGGAGAGCCCGCGTCGGAGGCGCCGGCGGAGGCCACCCCGTAGGCGACCCCGTAGGCCCTCAGCTCAGGTCGAGGCCCTCAGCTCAGGGGCGAGGCCAGCCCGGCGAGGACCGTCTCCAGCGCTGTCTTGGCCTCCTGGGCGAGCCCAACGGCCACCCAGCCCTCCAGCCCCTCCGTGGGGTCGAGAACGGCCACCATCGTCGCACCCTCGTCCTCGAAGACCGCCACGTTGCAGGCGAGGTGGTCGCCGACGTCGAGGCCCGGCCCTCCCAGGTTCGTTGCGTTGATGAGACGCTGCCAGACCCCCATGAAGAGGTGCTGGCGCCCCGCCGAGCCCACGAGCGCCGGCGGGGCGGCCATCTCGGAGAGGATCCGGAAGCCCTGCCCCTTCAGGAGGAGGCGGGTCGTTGCCACCGCCTGGTCGAAACCAAGGGCCGTGACCACTCCCAGCCCGTAGTCGTCCACCGCGACATGGTACTCATTGCGGATGGAGATCCTCGTGTGCCCCGCCAACATGTCCGAGGGGCGCCGGTACGACGTCGTGGCACGGATCGCCCTGGCCGCCGGCCGCCCGGGGGTGCAACTCCTCGACGTCCACACCGATCCTGACCACAACCGCAGCGTCCTGACCTTCGCCGGTGAGGCCGACCCGCTCGTGGAGGGACTCGTGGCGGCCACCCGGACCGCCGCCGACACCATCGACCTCGCCACGCACCGCGGTGTCCATCCGCGCCTCGGGGCGATGGACGTGGTTCCCTTCGTCCCAGTGGGGCCCTCCGGCCACGAGGCCATGGAGGGTGCCGTCGCCGCCGCACGGCGGTATGCGCGCGCGATCTCCGACGAGCTGGGCATACCGTCCTTCCTCTACGAGGAGGCGGGCGATGGACGGGCGCTCCCGGACCTCCGGCGCCTGGCCTTCGCCGGCCTCGTCCCGGACCACGGTGGTCCCGACCCGCACCCGACGGCCGGAGCCGTCGCGGTGGGAGCCCGGGGGGTCCTCGTCGCCTACAACGTCGACCTCGACACCGGCGACATCGGGGTGGCACGGCGCATCGCCGCGGCGATCCGCGAGCGCGGGGGCGGGCTGCCCTACGTTCGTGCCCTGGGGCTCGCGCTGCCCAGCCGTGGGGTCGTGCAGGTGTCGACGAACCTGATCCGCCCGGCGGTGACCCCGATCGGCGCAGTCTTCGACGCGGTGGAAGCTCGTGCGCGCGCCGAGGGGATCGAGGTCGCGGGGAGCGAGGTCGTCGGGTTGGTGCCGAGAGCGGCACTGCCGCCCTCGGCGGCGCACCTCAGGTTCGTGCGGCCACCGAGGATTCTCGAGGAGCAACTCGCCCGACTCTTTCCTGCCGCCATGCTCAATACCGCGACGGGCGTGACTTAGAGACAGCTGCGCCGGCGCACTCGTTGTCTCGGAGCGGCGCCGGTGCAGGAGCGGACGTGCTACTTCTTGGGGGAGCTCTTCTTGGGAGCCGCCTTCGCGGGCGCTTTGGCCTTCGCCGCAGCCTTCGTTTTTGCGGGAGCCGCCTTCGCCTTCACGGCTGCCTTTGCGGGCGCCTTGGCCGCAGCCTTGACCTTGACCGGAGCCGCCTTCGCTTTGAGGGCCGCCTTTGCAGGCGACTTGACCGCCGTCGCGGCCTTCGGCTTGGCAACGGCCTTGACCTTGGCCGGGGCTTTGGCCTTCGCGGCTGCCTTCTTCGCAGGCGCGGCCTTCTTTGCCGCCACCTTGGTTGGTGCTGCCTTCTTCGCAGGCATGCCCGCTACTCCTTTCCCATAGGCTCCGGGCACCGCGGCGCTGGGCCCTCTACGAAGCCAGCTTCTTCAGCTTCCGCCGCTCTCGCTCACTGGTTCCACCCCAGATGCCGAACTGCTCCCGGTTGGTCAACGCGTACCGCAGGCACTGCGTGCGGACGTGACACTGGTTGCAGACGGCCCGGGCAGCCCGCGACGAACCCCCCCGCTCCGGGAAGAAGATCTCGGGATCGACCTCGAGGCAGCGCGCCAACGACTGCCAGTTCAGGGTCTGCCGCATTACTGACATACTCCGTGCGCTCTGTGTAATTACGGTTCGGTAATTCTAGACATGTTATTCCCACCCACGTCAAGAGCAACCCACAAAAAACTTCTGCGATCTACAGCGCGGGGGCCCTGCCTGCGCCGAGGGCGGTGTCGAGGGCTTCGAGGAGCGCCATTGGGTCGGGAAGGGGTTTGACGATGACGGCAAGGGCACCGGCCTGGTGGCAGAGCCAGCGGTCGTGCGGCCGGTCGCACAGCATGACCAGCGGGAGCTCCTCCATCGAGGGGAGGGCGTGGAGATCCTTGGCGAGGGCGAACCCGCCGTAGTCGCCGACTCGCAGCTCCAGCACGGCCACCGAGGGCTTGCTAGCCCGGACCTGGTGGATGGCGTCGGAGGCGGTCGACGAATACGTCACGTCGAACCGTGTTGGGGGCAGGGAGCGCCCCGCCTCACGGACGCGGTCGTCGTCCGTGAAGATGTGGACCCCCACCAGGTCAGGCTGATTCATCATGGCGCTGCTCCGGTGCCGCCAGGGCGGCGCTCAGGCGCTCCAGGAAGCTGGCGGCGCTCACCTCGAAGCCGGGGTGCATGTCGACGAGACGGTTGAACGACGAGGCGAAGGCATCGGCCTCGGCCTCCACGGAGCGGACGAGGTCCGGGAGGGCGGCGACGTAGTGGCGCCCGAAGTGGGCCCCGCAGAACGGGCAACGGCCGCCGGATCCCTGGGGTGGGGGGAGGATCTCGGTGAGCAGGAACCTCCGCCGGCACGTGTTGCAGACAGCCTCGAGCTTCATCGCCTCCCCTTCTGTCAACCGATCGCTCACGTGCGGGTGCGCAGCTAGCCCTCCCGGGTGGCACCAGGCCGGACCCCGCTCCAGACTGCCATCACTATGGCCTGCGCTCGGGGTGGCGGCAACTCGCCGGGCGCGCCAGGCTCCGAGTAAACTTCTCACGACTGCGGGCCGTTAGCTCAATTGGCAGAGCAGGGGCCTCTTAAGCCCAAGGTTCCGGGATCGACGCCCGGGCGGCCCACCCCGTACGTCCGCAGTCCCCCCACAGGTGCCCACCCGGCGTCCCACGACGCCGGGTGGTGCCGGGGCGCTCCCCCATCCGGGGGACGCCAAATTGACCCAGGTTCGTTATCGCCCGGGCTGGCCCGCGGGCCCACGATAACGGTAGGCGGAATGACACCGGCTGCGAATGGCTGGTGCCGGAGGTCGCGGGTGCAGACAGTCCAGTTCCTCAGCAACGTTCAGGTCATGGCCTTCGGCGCCCTGGCGATCCTCGCGATCCTCGAATGGCGGCGGCGCCGAGGCGAAGCGGCGGGGTGGGTCGCTGCCACATTCGGCACCGTGGGCGGCATCCTGGTCGCCGCCAAGTTCCTTCCTCGCGATGGGTCCGGGGCCGCCACCATGCTCTGGCCGTCGAAGATCCTGCTGGCGATCCTCATCATGTTCCCGTCCTTCCTCTACCGGTTCATGGCCTCCTTCCGGCCGCCGGGCCGCTGGCTCAGGGTCTCCGCCCCCTGTTGACGGCAGCGGTGGCGGTCGGCTCCTTCGCACTCCCGTACTTCCCCAAGGAGGGTGGCCACCGCCCGGGTTGGTTCCAGCTCTACGTCGCCGGCCTGGTCCTGCAGTGGACCTTGCTCTCGGTGGCCGTGGCCATGGGCCCGTGGAAGGCGGGCCGCGGCGAGCCCACGATCGCCCGCCGGCGCATGCGTGTCCTGGCGTCCGGCTCGGCCGGGCTTGCCCTGATCATGGTCATCTCCGGGGCGACCCCCGGCGGCAGGCAGATGGCGGTGACGCTGGCCACCCAGTTGCTCAGCCTCTGTGCCGCAACCCTGTTCTACCTCGGCTTCGTGCCCCCGCCCATGCTGCGACGGGTCTGGCGCCACACCGAAGACGAGGCCCTGCGCGGGGCCGTCGCCAAACTCATGACTGCCAAGACCGTGGAGGACGTCGCCGGCACGCTGATCCCCACGATCCCCGGACTCGTCGGCGGTCGGGCGGCGGCTCTCATCGACGGGCGAGGCAGGCTGCTCGGCTCGTTCGGGCTGAGCCCCCGGCTCGACAGCGACCTCTCCACCCTCGCGTCCGGAGGGGACCTCCCCGACGGCGAGCTGCGACCTGGTCTGTTCGCCATCAGGATGCGGTCGGGATCGCTGCTGGTCTGGGCGAGCGCCTTCACGCCCTATTTCGGGGACGACGACATGGAGTTCCTCCGCTACCTCGCCGATCTGGCCGACCTGGCCCTCGAGCGCTGCGAGCTGTTCGCCCGGGAGCGCAGCTTCATCGCCAACGCCTCGCACGAGCTGAGGACGCCGTTGACGACCATCTCGGGCATGGCCGGCATCCTGACGGAGACGTGGAAGGACATGCCGTCGGCCATGATCGACGAGTGCCTCAACGCCATCAACCGCCAGGGCGACCGCGTCCGGGATCTGGTGCGGACCCTCCTCGACCTCTCCACCATCGAGAACGACGCGTGCGAGCCCGACGGCAGGTTGGAGGTGGTCTCCCTGACGGCGGTCGGGCGCGGCGCCCTGGAGGTGGCTCCCCCGCCTCCCGGGAGGTTCGTGGACATGGACATCCGGGAGGGGATGACAGCGGTCGCCGACCCGATGGGCCTGGAGCGGGCGATCACCAACCTGCTGGTCAACGCCTACCGGTACGGCGGACCGCTGGTGCGGGTGGAGGGCCGGGCCGTCGACCGTGAGGTCGTGCTGACGGTGTCGGACAACGGCGACGGCGTGCCCGCCGACCTGGTCCCGCATCTGTTCGATCCCTTCACCCGGGGCGCCGGCACCGGCGGGATCACGGGGTCGGGGCTGGGCCTCGCCATCACCCAACGGCTCATCGAGAACTTCGGCGGGCGGATCGGCTACGAGCCGGGGCGTCCGCGGGGAGCGCGCTCACCGTGCACCTCCGGGCTGCCGCATGAAGCTCCTGGTGCTGGTCGTCGAGGACGACCCCGACATCGCCCTCATGATGTCGGTGAGCCTGCGACTGGCGGGACACGAGGTGACGACGGCCTCCACGGGCGAGGCTGCCTCACGAAGCTGGCGGAGGAACGTCCCCAGGTCCTCGTGCTCGACCTCGGCCTGCCCGGCATCGGCGGCCATGAGGTGCTCCGCCGGGTCCGGGCGGACCATTCGCTGCGGGGGCTGCCGGTGGTGGTCGTCTCCGCCCACGTCGCACCGCCGACGATTTCAGAGATGACAAGCCTCGGCTGCGACCGTTACCTGACCAAGCCCTTCGACCCTCGTAAGCTGGTCCGGGCGGTCGGCGGGCTGCCGGTCGCCTTGGGGACCGGAGCCTCCCCGGCGGGCGTGCAAGGTTAGGGACGTTCCCCCGGGGGGTAGCTAACCGGCGCCAGACAACCTGGATGACGATCGGCACCGCTTCGGGGTCCAGGGGGGAGTAGCAGCCCCCGCAGCGAAGCCGAGGGAATGAGCTGCGAATCCCCCCTGGCTCCTATGCGGGGCTCGTGGGACGCTCCGCAGGAGCGGGCCCCCCAAGAAACGAGATGAAAACTTCGGAGGGAATGCGATGCTCCTCGCCTGGACGCTGACGTGCCTCGTTGCTCTGGGGCTTTCGACGCTGCTCCTCATTGCGGTGGGGCATCGGGTCCGGTTCTCGTTCCGTATCGCCGGAACGACCTTGCGGGCCACGCCGAAGGACAGGCTTCGCACCCGGTCGCCTACGTGGCCGCGGCCGGGGCCGCTGTCGCCGTCGGCGATCGATGGTCCGCGCCGTCGTAACT
>DASPZW010000250.1:0-9366 GCA_035636055.1 Actinomycetota bacterium | reverse complement strand
CGACCTGGCCCCGGCCGCGCGTTGACTCTGGGGGCTCAGTCACCGTTGTGTGCGCAGAGTCGACGCGCAGTACCCGCAGCCCGTCCAGGGCGACCGGCGGCGGGGTTCCGGGGGTGTCACCCGCGACGATCAGGAATCGGGCCCGGGACTCGTTCATCATCACCTGCAGCCGGCTGGGAGGAAGGCGCGGGTCCAACGTGAGCAGGACCCCCGGGCCGGAGACCACCGCCACCATGGCCGCCACCAGACCCGGGCTGGGCGCTCCGTACACCGCCACCACATCGCCGCTGCCCAGCCCTCGGGCTGCCAAGCCCGCCAGAATGCCGTCGGCCCAGGCCCCCAGCCGGGCATAGCTGCAGACGTGGTCGCCCTGCTCGAGGGCGATGGCCTGGGGGCTCCTGCGCACCCAGGCATCGATCATGTCCGCCACCGGCGGATAGACCTGTTCGACAAGCGGGGCGGCAGGATCCGGCAGCGTTGTCGGTAGCCCGGGGCATTCCTCGGCCGCGAGGAGGTCGATCCGGCCGACCGTCTGGTGGGGACCGGCGACGGCGATGGCTTCCAACAGCCTCACAAAGCGTTGATGATGGACAGCCAACTTGTTGGCACTGCAGGCTTCCGGGTGCGACTGCAAGAGGATCTGTAACCCGGACCCGTCCCGTCGATCCCAAACACGAAAGGTCAAATCTGCGATGAGAGAAGAAGAAACATTGTGCACCACGGTGGGAGAACCGGCGAACCGCAGATGGTAGGCGAACGACATGATGTTGATGATCGGATGGCCAAGAGCGCCGGTGGTACTCGGCAGCCGAAGGTCACGGCGGAGATCTTCACCCCGGTACCGTTGATGCGCCAATACCTCACGAATTTGCGCATCCACGTGTTCGATGAGCTCGCTCAGGCTCATGTCGGGCCGTACGGACAATCGCAGCGGCAACAGGTTTGAAACCGGGCCCGGTACGAGCTTCAGAACGGGATCCTGCCGCGCCGTGACCGGCAAACCCACGATCACGTCCTGGATGTCCGTGAGACGGTGCACGTACACGGCTGTCGCTGCGATCACGACGCGGGACCATCGCACCCCGGCTCGGCTCGCCAAGGCCCGCAACGCATCCATACGGGACGGTGACAGACAGGCTGTCCGGTGGACGAGGTTGGGGGAGGCCCCGGAAGACCGGCCGGCGAGCCTGACCGGTTCTGGTCGATCAGCAAGACGCTCAATCCAAAAGGTTCTGTCCTGCTCGAACTGCTCCGACGCACGATAGGCTGCATCGCTGTCCAGTAGTTGGCGTAGCGAACCAAACACATTATTCTCGTCAGGTTCCCGCCCACGTGCGAGCGCGGTATACATTTCCGCCACCCGTCGCGCAACCAGGGAGTACCCGAATGCATCCATCACGATGAGGTGATAGCTCTGATACCAAAGGAACAGGTCCGGGCTCAACCGGAACAGGGCGTACCGGAACAGCGGGCCACGACTGAGGGGCATTGGCTGGGCTGCGTCGGCGGCCATCCATGCTTCCGCGGCCGAGCGGGCGTCTGATGCTTGGCTGACATCGATGACCGGCATCGACCAATCCGACGGCTCGACAACCTGCCGGGGCCCGTCGCCATTTTCGATGAACCGGACCTGCAGGGCATCGACCTCTCCTACAACCCGACGCAAGGCCGCCTCGAACAACGCGGGGTCAATTGGCCCGCATATCTCTATGTATTCGCCAATCCTGTAGACGCGGTTGGCCGAGTCCAGCCGTTGCTCGGCGAGCCAGATTTCACGCTGGGCAGCCGACAATGGCAAGGCCATGCCGGCACCACTTAGGTCAAGCATTGGCGAGTGCCGCGCGGGAACTGTTCCATCCTTGCTGTCCCCCCCCGACCGAAGCTTCCGACAGATCCCGCAACCGCGCGGCGCATGATACGAGTGGCGTGACGGCGTCGTCAATACACCTCAACGAGCCTAGGAGTGGGTGCGACGATCGACATCTGGTACCACTACCCGGCCGCATCCTCGCTCGACGCGTACCTTGGCGCGACAACCGCGGCGGAGCACCAGCGGGCGGGCGGCTTCCGGCGGCAGGAAGACGGGATCCGGTTCTTGGCGTCGCGGGCGCTCGTCCGGGTGACACTGGGGCGCCACCTTGGGATTCCCGCCACCGACGTCGCTTTCAGCAGCCGGTGCGAGCACTGCGGGGACCCCGGGCATGGGCGCCCCACGGTTCTAACCTCCGGCGAGCCCGTCGAGTACTCCCTCACCCGGGCCGGGCGGGTGGTGGCGGTCGCCCTCGCGCCCGCACGGGTCGGCCTCGATGCCGAGCCGGCCCGCGAGGGCATCGACGATCTGCTCAGCTCGGAGATGTTCTCGGAGGCCGACCTGGCCTGGATCCGCTCCGGCGATCGCGACTCCAGGATCCTTCAGCTGTGGGTAGCGAAGGAGGCGGTGGGCAAGGTCTCCGGCCTGGGTTTGGTGGACGCGGGGCGCATACGGGCCCTCCCGACGGCGCCGGGCTGGCGAGCGGCCACGGACGCCTTGGGTCGCGCCTGCTGGGTGACGGACCTGGCAATCCCGGGATCGGTGGCAGCGTCGGTGGCGACCTACCTCGGCCCCGATCCGTTGCTCATTCAGATGGCGCCAGGTTGGCCACCAGTTTCCGTCAAAAAGTCTGCCCACCGGTCCTTTTGACGGAAACTGCCAAGCGACACCTACTTGGCGTCCCTGGCGTCCTTGGCCTCGGCGATGATTTTGTCGGCGAGGTGGGGCGGGACCTCCTCGTAGTGCGAGTGCTCCATCCGGAACGTGCCCTGGCCCCCGGTCATCGACCGGAGGTCGATGGCGTAGCGGGCCACCTCACCCATCGGGACCTTCGCCTTCACGATCTGGTGGCCGCCGACGGCCTCGGTCCCCTGGATCCTTCCGCGCTTGGAGTTGAGGTCGCCCATGATTTCGCCGAGGTAGGTGTCGGGCACGACGACCTCCAGGTCCATGATCGGCTCGAGGAGCACGACGCCGGCCGCATGGGCAGCCTCCTTGAACCCGTGGCCCCCGGCCAGCTGGAAGGCGATGTCGGAGGAGTCGACGGGGTGGTACTTGCCGTCGAAGAGGGTGACCCGCACGTCCACGACCGGGTAGCCGGCGATGACGCCGTCGGTGAGCTGCTTCTCCACCCCCTTCTGGACCGATGGGATGAACTGGTTCGGCACGACGCCGCCCACGATCTTGTCGACGAACTCGAAGCCGGCCCCACGCTCGTTGGGCTCGACGTCGATGTGAGCGATGGCGTACTGTCCGTGGCCACCGGTCTGCTTGACGTGCCGGCCGACGGCATGGGCCTTGCCGTGCACGGTCTCCCGGTAGGCGATCCGGAGCGGGATCTCGGCGACATCGACGCCGAACTTGCGGTGGAGCCGCTCCAGCGTCACCTCCAGGTGGGCCTCGCCGGTGCCCCACAGCAGCGTTTGGTGGGTCTCGGCGTTGCGCTCGACCGAGAGCGCCGGGTCCTCCTCCTGGAGCCGCGCAAGGCCGGTCATGAGCTTGTCCTCGTCGCCCTTGGTCTTGGGGGCGATGGCCTTGGCAAGCGCCCGGTCCGGCGCGTCGAGGCCCGGGAAGACGATGGGCGATGCTTTGTCCGCGATCGTGTCGCCGCTGTGCGTGTGGGACAGCTTGGCCACTGCCGCGATGTCGCCGGCGGCCACCTCGCTGAGGGGGACCTGGTTCTTGCCCCGGAGGGCGAAGATCTGGCCCACGCGCTCGTCGACGCCCTGGGTGGCGTTGTGGACCGTCGAGTCCGGCCGCATCCGGCCGGAGAAGACACGGAAGAGCGAGATCCGGCCCACGTAAGGGTCGGACACCGTCTTGAAGACGAAGGCCGAGGTTGCGGCATCCGGGCTCGGGGGCTGCTGGATGGTCTGCTCGGTGCCGGGCCGCACTCCCTCGGCGGGCCCTCGGGCCAGCGGGGACGGCCCCTCCTCCACGATCGAGTCCGCCAGGCGGTCGATGCCGATGAGCTTGGTGGCGGACCCGACCAGCACCGGGAACACCGAACCGGCGAGCAGCCCCTTCGCGAGGCCGTGGACCACCTCCTCCAGGCTGATCTCGCCGCCGTCCAGGTACCGCTCCAGCAGGGCGTCGTCGGACTCGGCGACCGACTCCTCGATCTGGGTGTGCAGGCGCTCTGCCTCCTCGTGGAGCGGACCGGAGAGTTCCATCTCGACGCCCTTGCCAGACCCGTCGTAGCGGTAGGCCTTGCGGGAGAGGACATCGACCACCCCCGCGAAGTCGTGCTCTTCGCCGATCGGCAGGTCCACCGGGGCGAAGCCGCCCCCGAGCTTCTCGGTCAGCTCCGCCAGCGTCCGGGAGAACGAGGCCCGCTCCCGGTCCAGCTTGTTGATGAAGACCACCCTGGGGACGTCGAGCTTGCCCGCCATCGACCAGACGATCTGGTGCTGCACCTGGACCCCCTCGACGGCCGACAGCACGAAGATGGCGAGGTCCACCACCCGCAAGGCCGCCTGTGCCTCGCCGATGAAGTCGGCGTAGCCCGGGACGTCGATGAGGTTGATCTTGTGGCCGCGCCACTCGATGGGGGCCAGCGAGAGGGAGACCGACAGGGTCTTCTTGATCTCCTCTGGCTCGAAGTCGGTGACGGTGTTGCCGTCCTCGACCCGGCCGAGCCTCGTCGTCGCCCCGGACAGGAACACGAGGGCCTCCGCGAGCGACGTCTTGCCGGTGCCCTGGTGTCCGAACAGGCCGACATTGCGTATCGCTTCCGGCGGATACGTTTTCATGCGGGGCCGATTCTATTATCTTGTCGGCAAGGTGCTGCCGCGACCGTGTAGCGTCCACCCCGTAAATCCCCCCGCCGGATGAGGCAGGACCGCCAAAGTGATTGCCAGCCACCTCCGCAAGCCGCTCGACAAGATGGTCAAGCCGCTGGGCAAGTCCCTCGGCAAGGCCGGGATCTCCCCCAACGCCCTGACCGTGCTGGGGGTGGTCATCGTGGCCGTCGGGACTGTGACGTTCGCCCAGGGTCACCTGATCCTGGGATCGTGGATCGTCGCGATCGGCGGTTTCACCGACCTCTTCGACGGGGCGGTCGCCAAGGCGACCGGGAGGGTGACGCGCTTCGGCTCCTTCTTCGACTCGACCACGGACCGGATCTCGGATGGGATTTTCTTCTCGGGCCTCGTCTGGTACCTGATGCACCGCCCGGCCACCGGCCCGGCGCTCCTCGGGTTCATCCCCGGACGCCAGTACCCGGCCGCAGCCGTGCTGCTGGCACTGGCCGCCCTCGTGCTCGGTTTCCTGACGTCGTACATCAAGGCACGGGCCGAGGCGATGGACCTCAGGTGCGACGTGGGCATCGCCGAGCGCGGCGAACGGATGTTCATCGCCTGCGCGGGGATCTTCTTCGACCGGATCGTCCTGGCGCTCTCCGTGCTCGTGGTGCTGTCGTTGATCACCGTGGCGCAGCGCTTTGTCGTCGTGTGGCGGCAGACGAAGCAGCTGTAGCCGCGGGCGTGCGCGGCGGCGCCTTCGAAAACGGGACCTCCCTGGCCCTGCGCTACTACGCCTTCCGGGCGGGGTCGTGGCTCGCGGAGCGGTTGCCGTTGCGGCTCACCGACGGCGTCGCCAATGTCGCGGGCCGTGTCGCCTTCCGGTTCGCCAGGCCACCCCGGCGAGCGATCGTCGCCCGCAACATGGCCCGGGTGGCCACGGCGGACCTGGTCTCCGCTGCGTACCTGTCCTACGCGCGCTACTGGCTCGAGACGCTCCGCCTGGGCCGCTACAGCCGCCAGGACCTGCTGGACATGGTCGAGGCCGTCAACGTGGAGATCGTCGACGCGGCGGTCGCTGCCCGGACCGGGCTGCTCGTCGTCCTTCCGCACTTCGGCTTCTACGACCTGCTGGGGGCGTGGGCAGGCGCCAACGACTACCCGCTGACGACCGTCGCCGAGGTGTTGAAGCCCCGGCCGCTCTTCGACTGGTTCGCGTCGATCCGGGAGCGCCGGGGGATCCGCATCCTCCCGGCCTCGCCGGGGGCGCAGACGCTGCGGGGTCTCCTCAAGGTCTTGCAGCGCGGCGACATCGTGGCCCTCGTCGCGGACCGGGACCTGTCCCGGCGGGGCATCTGGGTCGACTACTTCGGCGAGCGGACCACCGCCCCGGTCGGCCCGGCCCTGCTCGCCGCCCGCACCGGGGTGCCGCTGGCGTCGGTGGCCCTCTACCAGAGGGGTCCGGAGCGGTTCCGCTGCGAGGTGGCCGAGATCCCCTACGAGCGCACCGGGGACGAGAGCGCCGACCTGAGCGCCATCGCCCAGCAGATCGCCACGGCCATCGAGGAGGTCATCCGCAAGGCGCCGGAGCAGTACCACCTCTTCTCCACGAACTGGCCGTCCGACGAGCCCGACCTCCCGCCGCGGGGCCGTGGCCGCCCCCCTCCGGGCGCCCCGGCGGCACCGCCCGAGACGCCCGGCGGGGCGTCGGGCCCCGCGCCCGGTGAGACGTCCGGCGAGACGCCCGTGGGGCCGTGAAGGTCGGCTTCGTCTGCCCGTACGACTGGTCCTATCCGGGAGGCGTCCGCAGCCACATCCTCGGGCTGGCCGGCGCCCTGCCAGAGGTGACCGGGGGCGAGGTCACCGCCGAGATCATCGCCCCCGCGACGTTCGCGGAGCCGGGGATCTGGGCAGCCGGGCGCACGATCGGGGTCCCCGCCAACGGGTCGGTCGCCAGGATCTGCTTCACCCCCCGTGCGAGGCGCCGCCTGGCCGGCCGTCTGGCCCGCGGGGATCTCGACCTGCTGCACCTCCACGAGCCCGCGATCCCCAGCCTCTCCCTCCTCGCGCTTGGGAGTGCCCGCCTGCCGGTGGTGGCGACCTTCCACGCCTCCGCCACCCGCAGCCTCGGGTACGCGGCGGCACGGCCCTTCCTGCGCAGGTTGGTCGCCCGTATCGACGTGCGCATCGCCGTCTCGGAGGCGGCACGATCGCTGATCGGTGCCTACTTCCCGGGCGACTACCGGCTGATCCCCAACGGGGTCCCCGTCGAGCGGTTCTCCGGCGCCGCCCCCGAGCCGGACCTGCAGCGCGGCGCGCCCTACGTCCTGTTCGTGGGCCGGCCCGAGCCCCGCAAGGGCTTCACCACGCTCCTCGACGCCATGGCGGCGCTGCGCCGCCGGATGGACGTGCGGCTCGTGACGACCGCGGCGCCCAGCGCCCCCGCCGGCAGTCCCGAGCATCCGGACTGGGTGGTCCCCCTCGGCCGGGTGCCGGACGAGCGGCTCCCCGGCATCTACGCGGGGGCCGGGGTCTTCTGCGCCCCCTCGCTTGGGGGGGAGTCCTTCGGGATCGTGCTGGTCGAGGCCATGGCCGCCGGAACGCCGGTCGTCTGCTCCGACCTCCCGGGCTACCGGGAGGCCGCCGGTGAGGCTGCCGTCTTCGTCAAGCCCGGCGATCCCGCCGCCCTGGCCGCCGCCCTGGGCCAGGTCCTCGAGGGTGGGGCCTCGGCGCAGCGTCTGGTGGCGCTCGGCCAGGCGAGGTCGGCGGAGCTGGACTGGCGGGCGCTCGCGCCTCGCATCGTCGAGTGCTACACCGCCGCCATGAGCTGACCGGATGGCCCCCCGGCCGGATGCCCGGCGGGGTCAACCTCGTGAACCACTCGGTGAACTCTCGGCTGGTCCATCACCCTCAGTAGTCGGCCGAGGGGTCGCACGGACCTCTGGTAACCGATATGTCCGGGTTTCAGAAGGGTGTGACCATCCCATGGCTGTTTGGCCGCGATATGCGCGGCCAAACAGCCTCTCGTTTTCCGGAGCCTCCCCCGATGGGGCAAGGCCGCCACTCAGAGTGGTGACAGCACCGACGGGAGTGTGGCTGACCGGACGGCCCCCCCGCCGGATGCCCGGCGGGGGGTGCCCGGTGTGAGCGCGGCAGCCCCTAGGGGCAGTTGCCGATGTCGCTCTCCGACGACGCCAGGATCATATCGACCTTGGCGGCGCCCAATGCGTTCACCTTGATGTGCACGGCGTTCACCGTCAGGCCCTTGTCGGGACCCGTCACGGGGATCTGCTCGTTCAGGACCAGCGACACCACGCCCACGTTGATCGTGGTGTTCGGGGCGATGGCAGTGGGCTTGGCGATCACGACGGTGCCCCCGACCTGCAGGAAGGCGATCGTCGTCGTGCCGGAGGACCCGGCGCACGTCGTGGTCGAGGAGGACTGCACCAGCCCGATGCTGATCCCTGGCACGCCCGGGAGACCGAGTATCGACGTGTCGTTGACCGACGCGGTCGCCGTGGACTTGGCTGGCCCGAGCGACGTCGTAACGTTGGCGCACAGGACGTGCGCCGTGATCAGGCCGCCGATGCTGGCGACGCACGGCGTCGACGTGGTGGACGGGACCGTCGTCGAGACGGGCCCGGTGTCGGGGATGGGCGGGATGTTGACCAGGGTGAGCCCCAGCAACGAGGCATTCGCGCTCAGGCCGAACGCGCGCCCCGTCAGGACCTGGGCGGTGAGGGTGACCGACTCTCCCGGATCGCCGCAGAGCGTCGAGGCTGGGTTGTTGCTGGCGTCCCCGCTGTAGCTGGCCACCCAGTGGTACGTCCCTGCGACCCCGGCGACGGCGTTGCCCGAACCGTAGCTGCCGTTGCCGCTGACCGTCTGCATGAAGGTGGCGATGGCGCCGTTGTTGCAGGTGGGGTCGCCGGGGCCGAAGAGCTTGAATGTGATCGTCCCGCTCGGCGCCGCGCCGCCGGTCAGGGTCGCCGTGTCACTGATCTTGCCACCCGCGGGCACGGATCCGGAGGCCTGGGTCGTGAGGGTGGGGCTGGCCAGGACCCACGCCTTCGTTGCCGTCGCGGTCTCCACGGTACCGAAGTCGTCCGTGAAGCTCACCTGGATCGTGTCGGTCCCGGCGCCGCCGCTGTCGTGGTAGGTGAAGGTGGCTTGGCCGTTGGCGTCGGTGGTCTGGGTCCCGGAGACGCCCGTGTTCGGGCCGCTGAGGACGCTGAACGTCACCGTCTTGCCCGCTTGGGGCTTCCCACTCTTGGAGACGGTGGCGGTGACGGTGTGGTCGGTGAAGACCAGGTTGGTGGCCGTCGGGGGTGTCAGCGTGTCGTTGGTGGTCGGGAGCGAGATCGGGGCGAACGTCGTCCCCTCGAACTGGCCCACCTTGGCGATCTGCTCGACATCGAATGTTGACGTGCCGGGGTTCCAGACGGCGTGCTGCAGGGATCCGTCCTCGTTGGCGAGCGCGAGGTCCCCGACGATGCCGCTGAACTGCGCCGCCGGGCCCACGACCAGGGCGCCGTCGGCGAAGTCGACGCCGAAGAAGTTCTCACCGGCGGTGATGATGCGGGCGCTCTCGGGGCC
>DASPZW010000249.1:0-3652 GCA_035636055.1 Actinomycetota bacterium | reverse complement strand
CGGAGCAGGCCCGGGCCCTCGCACCCGACCGGCCCGGCGGCCACGTCATCCTCTCGATGGTTGCATTGCGGTCACGGCGCTGGGCGGAGGCGGAGGCCCATGCCCGGGTCGCACTCGGTGTGGATCCCCAGAACACTGCGGCCCTCAACAACCTGGGTGTGGCCCTCCAGAACCTCGGCCGCCGGAGGGAGGCGGTGCACTACCTCGGCACGGCGTCGCGCCTCGATCCCCGCAACTCGCTCTACAAGACCAACGCCGTGCGGGTGGCCACGCGCTTCTGGGGGCCGGCGGTGGTCCTCGTGCTCATCGGCATCGAGGTGCTGTCCGGCGAAGTTCTCTCCGCGATCGCGCTGGCGGTGGTCGCCACCGGCGTGCGGGTGGTCATCCACATGACGCAGGGCGATGTGCGTGGTCTGTGGCGGTTGCCGCTGGAGCGGTGGAACCGCCGGCGCACGCCGAGCGCCGACCCAAAGGCGAGCCCCGAGCTGATGCGGGCGCTCCGGAAGGAACGCCGGGCGATCAACCCGGGGGCACACCTGAAGCCAAAGGTCGCCCTCATGGCCGGCCTCGCCATCGCCTGCATTCTCCTGGCCGGAGGATTCGTCATCGCCACCATCGAGGCTGCCGTTACCCGGCACTTCGCCAGCACCGCTGTGAACCTGCTGTTTGCCGCAGCATTCGGCGGAGCCGCCGGCGTGCTGCTCCGGGCGTGCGGACGCCGCGGATAGACCCGGGGATAGACTTGCCCTCCGACCCAGATCCGTACCACCAAGGAGCGCCTCAGATGAGCGACGACGACTATCTTCGCCTCAAGCCGCGCAGTTCCGATGTCACCGAAGGCCCGGAACGGGCCCCCGCCCGGGCGATGCTCAGGGCCGTCGGGATGCGTGACGAGGACTTCCGAAAGCCACTGATCGCCGTGGCGTCCTCGTGGAACGAGGTCACGCCCTGCAACCTGCACCTCGACAAGCTGGCCGACCGGGCCAAGGCCGGGGTTCGGGAGGCCGGCGGGTACCCACTGGAGTTCACGACCATCGCCGTCTCCGATGGCATCTCGATGGGGACCGAGGGGATGCGGGCCTCGCTCATCTCCCGCGAGGTCATCGCGGACTCCGTCGAGCTCATGGTCCACGCCGAGCGCCTCGACGGCGTCGTCACCATCGCAGGCTGCGACAAGAGCCTGCCGGGCATGGTGATGGGGGCGGTGCGCCTCAACCTGCCCACCGTCTTCCTCTACGGCGGCACGATCATGCCCGGCCGCTTCCACGACCGGGACGTGACCATCCAGGACGTCTTCGAAGGCGTCGGCGCGCATGCCAAGGGCACGATGAGCGACGAGCAGCTGCACGAGCTCGAGTCCTCCGCCTGCCCGGGGGCGGGGTCGTGCGCCGGCCACTACACCGCCAACACCATGGCCGCCGCCGTCGAGGCGCTGGGCCTGTCGCTGCCCGGCAGCGCCTCGCCGCCGGCCATCTCGGAGCGCCGGGCCGAGGCTGCCTTCGAGGCGGGCATGGCTGTCGTGGAGCAGCTCCGGGCAGGCTTGCGTCCCAGCGACATCGTGACCCGGAACTCCCTCGAGAACGCGATCACCGTCGTCATGGCCACCGGTGGCTCCACCAACGCCGTGCTCCACCTGCTGGCCATCGCCCACGAGGCGGGCGTGGCCCTGGAGCTCGACGACTTCGACACGATCTCGCGGCGGGTGCCCCACATCGCCGATCTCCGGCCTGCCGGGCGCTTCGTCATGGCCGACCTCGACCGCATCGGCGGGGTGCAGGTCGTGATCCGGGAACTGCTCGAGGCGGGCCTGCTCCACGGCGACGCCATGACCGCCAACGGCAGGACGCTGGCCGAGAACGCCCTGAAGTTCGGCGGCGAACCCGACGGCGAGGTCGTCCGGCCGATGTCGGCTCCCATCCACCCCACCGGGGGCACGGTCATCCTCAGGGGCTCGCTGGCCCCCGATGGTGCCGTCTGCAAGGCGGTCGGCATGGAGGGCACCGAGTTCCGGGGCCGGGCCAAGGTCTTCGACTCCGAGCAGGATGCCTTCGCGGCCGTTGCGGCAGGCTCGATCGTGGCGGGCGATGTCGTCGTCATCCGCTACGAGGGCCCCAAAGGCGGCCCGGGGATGCGCGAGATGCTGGCGGTCACCGGGGCCATCTTCGGGCGCGGCCTCGGCAAGGACGTCGCCCTCATCACCGACGGCCGCTTCTCCGGAGCCACCCACGGCTTCTCGGTCGGCCATGTGGCCCCCGAGGCCGCCGACGGGGGGCCGATCGCCTTCGTCGCCGACGGGGACGAGATCGTGCTCGACGTCCCCAACCGCCGCCTGGACCTGAAGGTGGCCGAGGGCGAGCTGGCCCGCCGGCGGGAGGGCTGGGCGCCACTGCCGCCCCGCTACACCCGGGGCGCCCTGGAGAAGTACGCCCGCACCGTCAGCAGCGCCGCCCGGGGGGCCGTCACGACGCACTGATTTTCCAGTCGTCGCCCACTCCGAAGGAGTGGGCGACGACCCAGGGGGGAGGAGCAGCCCCCCGGAGCGAAGCGGAGGGGGATGAGCTGCGAATCCCCCCTGGACCCCCCAGACGGGGCCGGCCGGGCCCCCGACCTCAGGACTCCGGCTCGGCGGCCTTCGGCTTGGGCTCCCCCATGCTGGCCGCTCGGGCAAGTTCCAGGCGCGTGGTCGGTGTCGCGACCGCCAGCGCCTTGTTGCGGCGCTCCTCGATGAGGTCCTTCACGACCACGTTGATGGCGGCACCCACGGGGATGGCGAGCAGGGCTCCCAGCACGCCGCCCAACTCGCCACCGGCGAGCGTGACGAGGAAGACGGTGAAGCTGCCGATCCTGACCGTGCGCCCCATGATCAGCGGGTAGAGCGTGTGGCTCTCGATCTCCTGGTAGACGATGTACATGCCGAGGAAGACCAGGGCCTTCCACGGGTGGGGGTCGAGGACGAAGGTGGCCGTGGTCACGACGATGCCGCCGACCGTGGCACCGACCAGCGGGATGAGGTCGAGCACGAACATCACCCCCGCCAGGACGGCGACGAACGGGACCCGCATGATCATCAGGGCGATCGCCGTCACCGAGGCGGCGAGGAGGCTGATCAGCAGGTTGCCGTTCACGTACCCGCCGACGGCGTTCAGGATGTTGCGACCGATCCGGCGTGCCCGCTCCCGCCGGAAGTCGTCGAGGATGAGGCTCAGGGAGCCGTCGGCGAGGCTGGGACCGTGCAGCAGTATGAAGATGGCCGTGGCGATGGTGCTCACGGTGATCAGGAGCCCGGTCAGCGCTGTCTGTGCGACGCCGAGGATGACGTTCTTGTGCCGGGTGACCCACTTGGGCAGCTCCTGCAGGAAGCGCTGGGTGGGCGTGACGAGGTCCACGTGCTCGAGGCGCGGCCCCACGATCGGCAGCTGCTTGACCCGGTTCATCAAGGGTGGGAGCCCCGCCTTGAAGACCTGCGACTGGTGCACGAACGGCTCGTAGGCGAGGTAGGCGAAGCCCACCAGGGCGCCGAGCGTCAGGAGGCACACGATCGCGACCGCCATCCCCCGGCGAGGGAGGTGGAGCCTGCGGTGCACCCAGGTGACCGGCCGGTCGAGAGCGGCGGCGATGAGGGCCGCGACCAGCACGATCACGACGAAGGTGC
>DASPZW010000248.1:0-2835 GCA_035636055.1 Actinomycetota bacterium | reverse complement strand
CAACGAGGCCCGTCGCAAGGCGGACGAGATGTCGGCGAGAGCTGACGAAGCGGCCAAAGCTGCGGGCTGACCCGCCTTTGGAGGCGTCCCAGCCCTTGGGCCTCTGCGGAAGAGTTAAGAATGTGCGAAAAAGTCTGCTATGCGCACTTTTTCGAACAATCTGACAAGAGAATTCCCCGGCGGCGGGCGGCCATGGGGGGGAGTCGACCACTCTTCGTGGTCACGTCGGATTCGCTATTTTCCCATAATACCCGTTGTGGGTGCTTTGCAAAAAGCCACGGACCTCAACTGTGGTTGTTTGACCGCGCCTGGCGCGGTGAGACAGCCAAAGATGCGCCGGGACCGGCCCACCAGGTACGAGGGCGACCACAGAACGTGATGACGCTGGAGCGACGCAGCCGGTCCGAGGCCACCCAAAGGACCCCATTTTCATTCGCGGTCTCATTCGCGGGAATGGACCCTGACGTAGGGTCCCATGCTGATCTTTGTGGTGGCACCGACGACTCCGTGCGGGCCGGTCAGCTCCAGACGCGGCGTCTCGCTTGGTCCTCGGACAGGCGGGTCTCGATCTCGTCCAGGCGCTTGGACAGGAGGCACTGCCCAACGGCAAGCTCGTCCAGGCGCCGCTCGAGGCCCCCTGCAACGTCGGACTCGGCGACGACGGCGTCGAACGGGACCTCTACCGGATGGTCAAGGCCCTGGAAGCGGCCCTTCAGGTACTCGATCGCCCCGGCCTGCTCCTCGACCAGCACCCGGATCCCTTCCAGCGCCGAGAGCTGTGCCTCGACGGCGTTGAGCCGGAGCCCCTGGGCCGACACCTCGGAGGCTGTCGCATGCGACCAGTCCTCGTGGAGGTCGAGCCGCCGTTCCACGCCGCCGAGCTGCGCCCCGGACGAACCACGAGCAGTGGCGCCGTCGGCCTCGATGGCGCAGATCCGGCCGAGAAGTTCTCGACCCGTGCCCGCAGCGCCGTCACCGCGTCGCCGGCCTCGCCGACGACGGCGTGCCATTCCGCCTCGTCGCCCACAAGCCTCCGGCGGAGCTGCCGGATCATCGACTCCAGGTGCTCGGCGGCGCCGATGGCCTTGTCCTCGGACGCCTGGACGGCGTCGAGCACTTCGGCCCGCGCGTCGTCGATCCGGGCATGGACCAACCCGACGCGGACCTCGAGCTCGCCGAGGATGTCGGCGCGGTCCACGGGCGACGACCCGGCAAGCCGTGCCTCCAGCGCGGTGGTCAAGGACTCCAGCCTGGCAGCCATCTCGTCGGTGGCGACCGCCACCCGCTCTTCAAGGAACTCACGCCCGGCGGCGATCGAGCCCGCGAGCGCGCTGGCCCGCCGGGCGGCCTCCTCCTCGAAGGCGAGCTTCTCGCCGCGCAGGCGCGCCTCGAGGTGGACCGTGCTCCAGGTGGCCTCCTCCACCTTGAGCGACAGCTCGACTCTCAGGGAGTCGAGCATGGCGCGGGTGTGGCGCTCTGCCTCGTTCGCCAGCGCCATCAGGCGCCGCTCGGCTGCCGCGACGATGTCCTTGTGCTCCCGGGTCGCCCCGGCAAACGCCCGCAGCGTCTCCTCCAGGCGTGTCCGCATCACGACGAGCTCCGAGTCGACCAGCCGGTCCGACTGGTCCCGGCGGCTGGCGAGGCGGTCGATCTGGCGCTCGGCGAAGGTGAGGCGCCCGTCGAGGTGGGCCATGTCCTCGTCCTCGTTGATCTGGGCGAGGGTCTGGGACAGGTGGCTCACGGAATCGTCCTGTTCCCCGGCGAGCTGGAAGCCGGCCGCCGCGGCGGTGCGCCGGACGGCCTTGACCGCCTCGACCTGCGCCTTTGATCCTCGCCTGCGACGGGGCGCAAGGGTGTCCTCGGATGCCTCCTGCCCGGGGACGGGCCAGGGTTCGGCGAGGGGTTCCGGTCGAGGTTCCGGTAGCGCTCCCCGTAGGGGATCGGGGGCCGGATGCTTCGCGTTTTCCCACATTGGAGCAACAAGAGTAAACGCTTGTGACTGGAAATCAATTGAAATCAGCTTGAATTTTTTCTAACCGTCCGGTTCACACGCTTTGAAGAGGGCGGCGTATCAATGCAATTGGAGACAGATTTCAGCAGGCAGAGAACCACGGTTGGGCGGCCGGCATGGCGACGGCCGGCCCTGCCGGAAGGAGCGGATTTCCCGAGGCAGCGGCACCGGGCGCGGCGGCCGACCCGGGCGAATAGTCCTTGCCCAGCACGACGACGACGTCGGGGGCCGTGCCTTTGATCAACGCCGTCACCGCTGCGCGCACCGCTGCAACCTGCGCCCCCGGGAACGCCTCCGTTGCAAGCAGCTGTGCTTTGTCCTGGTTGCCATTCGTGTAGTAGACGACCGTCGCCGTGTAGTCGGTGCGGTCTGCGTTCCCCTGCCTGAGCACCGTGTAGCCCTTGGTGCGGAGCGTCGCCGCGGCCTGGGCGGCGACGCCGGCGACCTTGCCGCCGTTGAGGATCGTCGCCTGCACCGTGGAGGCGTCCAGCGCGCTGACGCCCTGCTTGCCGTACTCGGGGAGCTGTGTGCCGTTCTTCAGGGCGCCGACGAGGGCTTTGGACTGGGCGGTGTTCGCGACGACGTAGCCGTCGGGCTGGGGGAGGGAGGGCACGACCCGGAAGTCGAGGTCGTTGGCCGAGAAGTGGCGGAACCTGAGCGCCAGCGAGGTCATCGTGGAGAGGCCCAGACCCGAATCGTGGCCCACCTGGCCGGCGCCGAGGTTGATGAGGTTCACCACTTTCTGGGGATTGAGCAGGGTGCCCGCCGACAGCACCTTCTGCATCATGAGCTTGACGAACAACTGCTGGCGGGCAATCCGCCCG
>DASPZW010000247.1:0-8066 GCA_035636055.1 Actinomycetota bacterium | reverse complement strand
TGTCCGCCGAGGCGCGGCCGACCCCCGGCACCAGCCCCGCCAGCACCACGACGATGCACGCGACCAAGCCGCGGGTCAGCATGGTCGCCACCCCTCCCTCGTTTCCGCTTTATTTCCGCTTTGGGAGAACTCTACGCTTCCGGGGCTTCTCCCGAGGGGGTTTCCGCCGTCGTTTGGCTGTCGCCGGCGCCTTCCACGAGGAGCAGCAGGCCCACCACCGAGCGGACCCGGACCCTGGTCCCCTCCGGGATGGCCGCCCCCAGCGTGCGGGCCCGCCACAGTGATCCGGCGGCCGTCACCTCACCGTCGGGCACCAGGTCCGTCCGGGCGATCCCCACGCTGCCGACGAGTCCATCGATGCCGGCGGGGGGCCGGGCGACCCGCGCCCGGAGGGCCGCAGTCATGATCGAGATGAAGAACAGCAGCGTCCCCAGGACGCCGGCGACGATCGTCCACCACGGCAGCGCCAGGGCGGGAGAGGCGTGCGGGAAGAGCAGGATGCTCCCGACGACGAACCCGACGGTGCCGGCGGCGGTCGGGAGGCCGAGACCGCCGTTGTGGAGGTCGGGGACGAACAGGATGAGCGACACGACGACCAGGGCCAGGGCGGCCCACGACGTCGGCAGGACGCTGAAGCCGTAGAGCGACAGGACCAGCGCCCCGCCACCCATGAGCCCCGCCGCCCCGATGCCGGGGAAGTAGAACTCGAAGACAAGCCCGAACACGCCGATCAACAGCAGCATGCAGGCGACGGCCGGGCGAGTGGCCGCGTGGAGCAGGCGGTCGAGGAACCCGAGCTTGTGGAAGCGCAGCGGGGCACCGAGGACCGACAGCGTGACCGGCTGGCCGTTGACGGTGACGGTGCGGCCGTTGAGGTTCTGGATGAGGGTTGTCAGGCTGCCGGCCCGGAAACTCACGAGGCCCTGGGTGGCCGCGGTGCTGTCGCTGACTGCATCGAGCGGCACGTTGTTGGTCCGCATCGCCCTGAGGTAGGCGCCGGCAGCCCCGGTGTCGGGCTTCCCGTCGAGGTTCACCGGAATGGGGGGACCCAGGGTTGTGCCGGGCCCCATGACGAGGACGGGCGCCGCATAGGCAACGAACGCGCCGGCACCGGCTGCGCGGGCGCCCTGGGGAGCGATCCAGACCACGATGGGCACCGTCGCATGGCGGATGCGGTCGACGAGACCGGTCACCGGCACGCGGAGGCTGCCGGGGGTGTCCAAGCGGATGATCAGCACCGAGGACCCGGAAGCCTCGGCCGCGCCGATCGAGCGGAGCAGGGCGTTGGCCGAGACGGGGTCGATCACGCCGGACAGCTCGAAGTAATCGACGGCCCCGCTGCCCGCGGAGGCCTGCGAGGGGGTAGAAGACCAGGCAGGGCTCGACGGGATCAGAAGGGTCAACAGCAGTGCCCCGACCGCGAGCGCGGCTGCGAGCAGCCTCGGGGCGAGGCTGTCGGCCGGGCTGGCCCGTCTCCGGGTCCGTGGAAAAGTGGGAGGTATCATCAGCGCGTGTCTCTGGACGCCATTCTCGACCGCAGACTCCTCATTATCTCTGGCAAGGGCGGGGTCGGGAAAACCACCATCTCAGCGGCCCTTGGAATGATGGCCGCCAGGCACGGTCTCAGGGTCCTCGTGGCCGAGGTCGAGGGCAAGAACGCGATCTCCCACCTCCTGGGCGTCCCGCCGCTGACCAGCGAGCCCAGGGAGGTGCGCCCCGGTCTCTGGGCGATGCACGTCTCGCCGGAGGAGGCCCTCCGGGAGTACTTCGAGGTCCAGTTCCACGCGAAGCGGGTGGCCCGCCCGCTGGTGGCTTCCCAACTCGTCTACTTCGTGACGCACGCCGCCCCGGGCCTCCGGGACATCCTGATGCTGGGCAAGATCTGGTACCAGGTGGCCCGCAAGGGCGAGTTCGACATGGCCCTCCTCGACACGCCGGCCGCCGGCCATGCCGTGTCGATGCTGCGGTCGCCGGAGGGGTTCCTCGAGGCCGTCCAGGTCGGCACCCTCGCGAACCAGGCCAAGCGGGTGTCGGACTGGCTGCACGACCCCGAGCAGGTGGCCATCCACCTCGTCAGCCTCGCCGAGGAGACCCCGGTCAAGGAGACCCTGGAGACGGCGAGGCTCATGGAGGAGCGGGTGCACATGCACGTCGACTGCGTCCACATGAACATGCTCTACCCCCCGTTCGCCGAGGATCCCGCCCTCAACGCCGCCCTCGACCGCATGAAGACGCCGCGGGGTCTGCGGCCGCGGGCCAAGGGGACAGAAGTCCTCTCCGACGATCGCGCCCAGGCGCTCTTCGCCTGCGGTGAGTTCTACCGGGACCGGCGGGCGATGCAGCAGGAGCACCGCGGCAGGCTCGTGGAGGGCCTGGGCGGCTCCGCATCCGTCGTCGACCTGCCCTTCCTCTTCGGTGACGGGTTCGCCGGCAAGGAACTGGACCTGCTCGCCGACGTCATCGAAGAGCAAGCGTCCGCCACACCGTGAGCCTGGAGTCGGCCCTCGACGGCCAGATCGTGATCTGCGCCGGGCCGGGCGGCGTCGGGAAGACGACGGTCTCGGCGGCCATCGCCATGGAAGGAGCACTGCGGGGCCGGCAGACCTGCGTCGTCACAATCGACCCCGCGAAGCGCCTGGCGGATGCGCTCGGCCTCGAGGCGCTGTCCAACCAGCCGCACCGGGTCCCGGCAGAGGCGTTCGAGGCAGCCGGCCTCCCCGCTGCCCCCCTCGACGCCATGATGCTCGACACCAAGACGACCTTCGACGACCTGGTCCACCGCTACGCCAAGACCGAGGACCGGGCGCGCTCGATCATCGACAACCGCTTCTACCAGGCGATCTCCGGCGCCCTGTCCGGCACCCACGAGTACATGGCCATGGAGAAGCTCTACGAGCTGTACTGGATGGGCAACTACGACCTGATCGTCATCGACACGCCGCCAACCCGCAACGCCCTGGACTTCCTCGACGCTCCGAAGCGCATGACGTCGTTCCTCGAGGGCAAGCTGCTCAAGTGGTTCCTCGTGCCGGCAGTCGGTGGGGGCCGGGGCGTCTTCCGGGCGATGAACCTGGCGGCGGTGGCCTTCCTCCGGGTCGTGCAGAAGGTCATCGGGGCCGAGGCCCTCAAGGACACCGCCGACTTCTTCGCCAACTTCGAAGGGATGTACGACGGGTTCAAGGAGCGGGCACAGGCCGTCTACGAACTGCTCCGCCAGGACCTGACCCGCTTCGTGGTGGTCGTGAGCCCCACCGACCAGGCGGTCGAGGAGGCGCTGTTCCTGGTGTCCTCGATGGCGTCCCACCACCTGCACTTCGGCGGCCTGGTGGTGAACCGGATCCACCCGCGTTTCAAGGGGGCGGGCGGCGAGCCTGCAGGGACGCCGCTGGGGGACCGCCTGGTGCAGATCGCCGAGGAGTTCGAACAGGTCCGGCTGCGGGAGGAGCAGAGCCTGAAGCGCCTCGAGTCCGAGGTGCCGAGCCGGCGGTGGGTCCGCATCCCGTACATGAACACGGACGTTGCGAACCTCTCCTCGCTGAACGAGGTGGCCGAGACGATCTTCGCCGGCTCGGAGCACCTCGCCCGGGACTGAAGATCAGGCCCGCCGCCGCCGGGCCTTATACTCTGGCGGCTTCACAGGTGGTTGCACATTGACGGCCGACGGAGGGAGAAGCGTGGCGCTGCGGAAGGTCGCCGGTCTCGACGATGTCCGCCTGCACGTGGCGCGTGAGCTGGCCGACTACGAGGTGCCGAAGGGGCCGGGCGAGCTGGGCACGCTGCACATCGCCCAGGAGCGCAATATCAGCCGGACGTTCAAGGCCCACTGGACCGGCTTCACGCTGCAGTTCCCCAAGCGCACCATCCTGCTCTCGGCCACCTTGAACGACGGGACGTTCTGGTCGGAGGGCTACATCTGCCCCGGCCAGCCGTCGTGGGTCCTGGCATTCCGGCGGGACCCGCACAAGGCCCGTGGCTCCGGCGGGCCCCGGCCGGACGACAAGCTCGGCCTCGAGTCCTCCATCGAGACCTCCCTCGCCCAGCGCCACAAGCTGATCGACTCGGGCCAGATCCCCCACGAGGAGCTGATCCGCATGGAGGACTTCGACGACCCGCTCGAGGCCGTCGAAGAGTTCTTCAACTACACCGCCTGGTACGTGCTCAGGGCCATCGAGGCCTCCTGGGACCAGCTCGGCTACATCCCGGAGCCGAGCGTCGGATGGGGGGCCGCCGAGGACCATGTGGCGGAGCTGGAGCCCGAGGCAGCGGCCTTGGAAGAGAAGCGCCTCGTCAACACCCTCGATGTCGTCGACATCCCGCCGGTCATCCTCAAGTCCCGTGCAGAGCGCACCAAGCCCCCGCCGAAGGGCGAGGCTCCCAACGACCTGCTCTACCGCATCGCGCGGCGCTTGTCCGACTATCAGGTGCCGAGGGGCGACGGCGCGCTCGGGACGCTGCACATTGCCCAGGAGCGCAACATCAGCCGCACGTTCAAAGCCCACTGGACCGGCTTCACGCTGCAGTTTCCCAAGCGCATCATCCTGTTGTCTGCCATGTTGAAGGACGGAACATTCTGGTCGGAGGGCTACATCAGCACCGGCCAGCCGTCGTGGGTCCTGGCCTTCCGCCGGGACCCGCACAAGGCCCGAGGCTCCGGCGGGCCCCGGCCCGACGACAAGCTCGGCCTCGAGTCCTCCATCGAGACGTCGCTCGCCCAGCGCCACAAGCTGATCGACTCGGGCCAGATCCCCCACGAGGAGCTGATCCGCATGGAGGACTTCGACGACCCCCTCGAGGCAGTCGACGAGTTCTTCAACTACACCGCCTGGTATGTGCTCCGGGCCATCGAGGCATCCTGGGATCAGCTCGGCTACATCCCGGAGCCGACGGCGGGATGGGGTCCCGACGAGGACCGGGCCGCGACGCTGCCCGTGGCGCCGGCCATCGAGGAGGGTCTCAAGAAATCCGACATCATCTGGGTCACGCCCGACACCTCCAACCGCTCGTTGCCCTGCTGGTTCGTCTACAAGAACGGGAAGATCTGGGTCCTCTCCGCCGAGCCGCAGCAGGTGATCCCCGACGCGGTCCACGTGCGGGAGGCGCAGGTGGCGGTCCGGTGGAAGGGCAGGGACGCCAGGCTGGTCGACTTCGAAGCATCGGTGCGGGTGATCGGTCCCGAGAACCCTGCAGAATTCGAAGAGATCGGGGCGCTGCTGGTGGCCAAACGCCAGTCCGTCCAGGGCTCCGTCGAGGACATCGTCTCCCGCTGGATGTCCCAGGGCGTCATCCTCGAACTCACGCCCCGGTTGTGACGGCAGGGTCCCCGGCGTCCCGCACCGACGTTCTCGAGGAGGCGGCGCTCCTCCTTTCCCTCGCAGCTCGCCCGGTCATCTGGGCGGGCGGGGGTGCCGTTGCGTCCGGGGCCTGGAAGGAGCTTGCCGAGGTGGCCGAGCTCCTGGGTGCGCCGGTCGTCACCAGCACGTCGGGGAAGGGGGCGCTCAGCGAGGCCCACCCGCTCAGCGTCGGGTCGCTCTTCGGGGCCACCGAGGTGGCCCGCCTGCTCGGCCAGGCCGACGCCGGGCTCGCAGTCGGGACGTCGTTCTCGGCCCGCTCCACCCGCTCCTGGCAGCTCCCCCTGCCCCTACAGCTCTTCCATGTGGATGTGGACCCCGACGCGTTCGGCCGCCGGTACCCGGCTCGCTCGGGCATTGCGGGCGACGCCCGCGAGGTCCTGGGGGGCCTTGCGGATGGGCTCCGCGCCCGCCCTGCCGGCCCGGCCCGGGAGAGCGCGGCGGACCGGGTGAGGCCGGTGCGCGACGGCGCCCGCAACCGCATGGCCGCAACCGGGCCACTGGCGGACGCGATCGGGGCCCTGCGCCGCGCGATCCCCGGTGACGTCCCCACGGTGTGGGACCCGGGACCCGCCCGCTGGGCCGTGCCGTTGTTCCCGGTGACGGTGCCCGGCACGTTCCACGCCCCGGTCCCCGACGCCGCGCCCGGCTCCTCGCCTGTGGCGGCGCTGCGGCTGGCGGTGCAGCGGCGGGGGCCAGCGATCGCCGTCGGCGCGGCGGGTGAGATCGGCGACCTGACCGAACTTGCCGGAGCCGGCATGCCGGTGGTGGTCGTGGCGCTCGAAGGGGGAGCGTTGGCAGCGGGAGGTCCGGCGGGTTGGGGGCTCCGCTCGGTCCGGGTGGACGACGAGCCCGGGCTGGCGCTGTCGATCGCGGAGGCGTTGACCTCGGCAGCCCCGACGGTCGTCACCGTTGGTACCTTGTTCGCATGAAGCCCTTGTTCCGCATGAAGCCCTTGTTCGCATGAAGCCCTTGTTCGCATGAAGCCTTCCAGGATGCTCGTGGCCGCCGCCGCGGCGTCGGCGGGAGCCGGGGCGGTCTGCGTCGGCTGGGGAGTCGTCGAGGCCCACCGCTACTGGATCCGGACGCACCGCCTCGCGGTGCTGCCCCCCGACGCCAAGCCGCTGCGGATCCTGCAGGTCTCAGACCTGCACCTGCGGCAGTCGAGCACGCGCCTCGCCGCCTTCCTCTCCGGGCTTGCGGGAGAGACCTACGACCTCGTGCTGGCCACCGGGGACCTCCTGGGGGAGCCCGCGGCCGTCGAGCGCTGCGCCCGGCTGCTCGGGGGGCTGCAAGGCCGCTTGGGGCGCTACTTCGTCCTTGGCTCCTCGGACTACTACGCCCCCAGGTTCAAGAGCTACCTCGACTACTTCACCCGCCGCCGCCGGCCACCGACCAAGCTCAACCGCACGGACGACTTCCTCCGCATCCTGGAGGCCCAGGGCTGGGAGAGCCTCACCAACCGCACGATCCAGGTCGACCTCAAGGGGACCCCGACCCAGATCACGGGCCTGGACGACCCCTTCCTGCACCGCGAGGAGCGCTCCCTCCTGCAGCGGAGCCCCGACGCCGCCTTCGCCCTCTGCGTCGTCCACGACCCCTCCCCCTACGACGCGGCAGCCCGGGCCGGCTTCGACCTGGTGGTTGCGGGCCACACCCACGGGGGCCAGATCCGCCTGCCCCTCGTCGGTGCGCTCGTCACGAACTCCGACGTCCCGCGGCACCTCGCGCTCGGGGCCTCCTGGGTGGGCCGGACGCTGCTGTTCGTGACGCCGGGCCTCGGCACCGGCAAGTTCGCGCCGTACCGGTTCCTCTGCCCACCGGAGGCGTCGGTCCTCGAACTCGTCCCCCGGGGGCTCGGCTAGCTAGGTTTCTCACCCTTCTCGTTGCCCTGAGGTACCGGAACGGTACTCCACGGCAACCGGAAGCAACCACCGCCGCTAGGCTCCCCACCGGTCGTGGTGGATGACCTCGGCGGCGGGGCGGCGGCCCCGCTCCAGCGAGCCGGAGCGCCGGTCGGGGGCCGGCTTGCCGATGGTGACGATCCCGATCGGCTGCACGTCCTCGGGGATGCCCAGCAACGTGCGGAGGCCGTTGTAGCTCTGGAGGGCTAAGAACCCGGCGGCGAGGCCCTCGTCCACGGCTGCAAGGAGCAGCAGCATCATCGAGCAGCCGGCGTCGACGAACCAGAACGGGACCGGCCAGTTGAGCTTCCCGTCGGGGCCGAGCTTGTCCGGGGCGCCGTAGCGGTCACGGTAGTCCTGCTCGCTCGTGCAGACGACCACCAGGGCCGGCGCCTCCGAGACCCAGGGGTCGAAGCCCCGGGCGACGTAGGAGCCCTCTCCCGCCAGCTTGGCGACCTCCCACCGAAGGTCGGGGTCGGTGACGATGACGAACGACTGTCCCTGCGTGAACCCGGCGCTCGGCCCCCGCCGAGCCGTCTCGACAATGCGCCGAAGCACCTCGTCCGGCACGGCCTCGGGCGAGTACCGCCGAACCATCCGCCGCCGCCGCACAACCTCCGCGAATTCCACCCGAGCACCCTCTCACAGGCCCCGACGAAGGGCGTGGGCCGAATTTCCCCCCGAATAAGAAGGAAAATCCCCCCCACCCCCCACCGCCAGCCCGCCCCCAGCGTGAGGTTTTGTACCCCCCGACGTTCAAGGGAGCCGGGCCTTTGTACACCCCGACGTTCAAGGGAGCCGGAGCGGCCCAACC
>DASPZW010000246.1:0-6692 GCA_035636055.1 Actinomycetota bacterium | reverse complement strand
TTTCCAGTTGTCGTCCGCTCCTTCGGAGCGTTCGACAACCCCCGAATAGGAGCCAGGGGGGATTCGCAGCTCACATCCCCCCTTCGCAACGCTGCGGGGGGCTGCTACTCCCCCCTGGACCCCCTTTGCGGCGATATCGTGAGCCCTCTCGTGACGCCAGGGGGGAGGGAGCAGTCGATGGACGCCTACGAGGCGATCATGACCAGGCGCAGCGTCGGGGCCGTCACCGACCAACGGCCGGAGCGCGCCGACATCGAAGCGCTCCTGCGGGCGGCCGCCCGGGCGCCCACGCACCACCTCACCGAACCGTGGCGGTTCATCGTCCTGGCCGGGCCGGCCCGGGAGGCGCTCGGCACGGTCATGGGGCGCCGGGTCCGCCGGGAGATGGCGGACGACCCCCACGTGGAGGAGAAGGTCGCCTTCGAGCAGGGACGCCCCCTTCGGGCGCCCGTGATCCTCACCGTCGTGTACACGCCGTCGGAGCACCCCAAGGCGGTCGCCCACGAGGACCGAGCCTCCATCGGTGCCGCGATGCAGAACGTGCTGCTCGCGGCCCACGCCCGCGGCCTCGCGGGCTTCCTCCGGACGGGCCCGGCGGCGGAGGACCCCGCCGTGGCCGAGCATCTCGGGCTCGCCCCCGGAGAGGAGATCGCCGGCTTCATCTACCTCGGCTACCCCGCCCAGCAGGAGGCGCCCCCGCCGAAACCCCGCACCGATCCCGCGGACCGGACCATCTGGATCGGCTGGGACTGAGGGCCGCCCGGATCGGCTGGGACTGAGGGCCGTCAGCGCTTGCCGGCGATGACCCGGGTGGCGCCGAGCGAGTCCTTGTGGCTCTTCACCTCCCGGTAGCCGTTGCGGCGCAGGATGCCGCCGACCCGCCGGGACAGGTCGGGGCTCACCTCGACGAGGATCCAGCCCCCCGAACGGATCCAGTGGGGCGCCTGATCCACGAGCGCACGCACGAGGCCCAGGCCGTCCTCCGACTGGTCGGTGAGGGAGGTCTCGGGCTCGAACTTTCGGATCTCGACCGGCAGGTCCGCGAGCATGCTGCGGGCGACGTAGGGGGGGTGGACGGTGAACACGTCCACCGAGCGCTCCAGGTCGTTGGGGAGGGCGGACAGCACGTCGCTGCGGAGGAACCGGGCGTTGGCGATGCCGAGGCGCTTGGCGTTCGCACGGGCCAGTGACAGGGCCTGGGGCGAGATGTCGACCCCGAACACCCGCGCCGCCTTCACCTCGGCGGCGACGGACAGTGCGACCGGGCCGCTCCCGGTGGCGACGTCCACGGCCACGGGACGCTTGCGGCCCCGCAGGCGCCGGATCGCCTCCCCCGCCAGGGACTCGCTGGAGCTGCGGGGGACGAAGACGCCGGGCCGGGTCCGCAGCTCGAGGCCGCGGAAGGACGTCGAGCCGATGATGAGTGCAGCGGGCTCACCGGTGATCCGGCGGTCGATCAGGCCCTGGAAGCGGCGGCAGGCGCCGGCCGGCACCACCTCGTCGAGGTCCGCCGGCTCGTGGCCCAGGATGGAGCCGAGCAGCGATGAGGCCTCGAGGCGGGCCATGTACGGCCGCCACAACTCGATGGCGTCCGAACCCTTGATCTCGGCTTCGGCGGCGTCGAGGAGCTCACGGACGGTGATCGCCATCAGGCGCCGACGTGCGGGTTCTCGATGACCCCGACGACGCTGCCGGACGGATCGGTGACCGATCCGAGCTTGATGCCCTCCCCCACCTCCTGGACGTCGGTGTGCCGCCGTGCCCCCTCGGCGATCAGCGCGGCGACGGCGGCCGCCGCGTCGGGGACCCCCCAGTACGTCATCGGGCTGGTGGCTGGGTTCCCGCCAGGATCGAGGCCGAGCTCGAAGCCGCCGACGTCGAACCCGACGTAGAACGGCTGGTCGAAGTACGGCTCGGCGCCGAGCACCTCGGTCCACCAGGCCTTGGCGGCAGCAAGGTCGGGTGCTGCATAGATGGCACTTCGTAGTCCGAGCAGCATGGTCACCTCCGGATCGCGGCGAGGAGTGGGTGCGAGGGGTTATACAACGGGGGCTCGCCCGCCGTCAGTCCTCCGGGCGCACCACGTCCTCGAGACGCCCGAGCAGGGTCTCGTTGCCCGCCGCGATGACTGTGCTGCCGATCGTCTTTGCCACGCCGCCCGCGGCCTGTAGCATGGCGATCCCGGCGCTCAGGTCCCAGGGGTGCGTGTCGTGCTCGTATATGGCGTCCAGCCGCCCGCAGGCGACCCACGCCAGGTCGAGGGCGAGGCTGCCGCCCCGCCGGATGTCCCGGACCTGCGGGATCACCCGGGCGAGGACGGCCCCCTGCCGGGCGCGCGTCTGCGACGAGTAGGAGAACCCCGTCCCGATCAGCGACTGCGCCAGTTCGGTCTGGGTGCTCGGCACGAGCGGGCTCTCGTCGGTGAACAGCTCGTCGCGGCTCGGGTCGTAGATGACGCCGAGCCGGGTGGAGCCCTCGAGGCCGATCGAGACCGCCCAGTGCGGGATGCCGTAGATGAAGTTGACCGTGCCGTCGAGCGGGTCGATCACCCAGGTGTTGCCGGTCGTGCCGGTATGCAGCGACCCCTCTTCGGCGAGCAGCGAGTCGCCGGGCCGCTCCGCCCGGAGGCGGCCGACGATCAGCGACTCGGCGGCACGGTCGGCGTCGGTGACGATGTCGGTGGGCGAGGACTTCGAGGACTGGCCGGTGGGGCGCATCTGCGCCAGCATCCGCCCGGCTTCGAGGGCGAGGTCCACGGCCAGCGCCCGCAGGGCGGCCGGTTGCCCGGGGTCCTGGTTGGGGCCGTCAGTCGCCGGCATCACGGAGGAAGGCGCCGGCATCACGGAGGAAGGCGAGCACGACCTCGCGCCGGGGATTGTCGACGTTGGGGTCCACGAGCGCGATCGACTGCCAGGTGCCGAGCGACACCCGCCCCCCGAACACGGGCAGCGTGAGGCTGGGGGCGATGAACGCCGGGAGGATGTGGTCGGCGCCGTGGCCGGGCGATCCGTGGCGGTGGACGTAACGGTGGTCCCGTGGCAGCAGGAAGCCAAGGCGCTCGAAGAGGTCCTGGTCGCTGCCCGCGCCGAGTTCCATCACCACGAGGCCGGCGGTGGCATGGGGGACCGAGATGTTGATCAGGCCATCGCCCTCGCCCTGGAGGAACGCCGCCACGTCGCTGGTGATGTCGAGGATGGCCGGGCGGTTCCCGGTGGAGAGCTGGATCCGCTGGCTCTTCATTGAGGCGCAGTGTACGGGAGGGCTGTTCTCCGGGGGCCGCACCGGGGCCGACCGGGCCGCACCGGGGCCGGCCGGGCCGCACCGGGGCCGGACGGGGGCCGGCCGGGCCGGATATCCGGGTCCTGGGGGCGGAGGGGGCTTATGTTTGAACCTGCAGGCACCCGGGGACGTATGGCGGTAGGAGACGACGCATGGCCAGCACAACGCAGGTTGTTCCCGCTACCGCTTCCCCGACCGCTGTCCGCAGTGGCGTGTCGATCACAGGGGTCCTGACGGGGGCGCTGGTTGCGTACGCGTCGGCGATCCTGTTCACCCTCGCCGCACGGGCCGTCGCCACCTATACCGGCTACAAGCCGTACCGCCTGGCGATCGGCGGTCTCCACCGCAGCGGGCTGACCGCGGCGGTAGCCATCGGGCTCGGCGTGGCCGTGTCGTTGTTCTGGGGCGGCTACACCGCGGGCCGCATGGGCCGGGGCAGGGGTTGGTTGAACGGCCTCCTCGTGCCGGTCGCCGTGGCGGCAATCGCCGGCATCGGCCTGGGCGTCGCCACCATCCTGCGGCCGGGGCCTGGCCTCGACCTGCACCTGCGCCTGCCCGCCGGCTACCCGCACATCCACTACCTCGTGCCGCGCTGGACACTCGCTGCCGCCGCGGGTGCGATCGGCGTCCTCGCCTCCTGCCTGGGAGGGGTGATGGGGGTGCGCTGGCACACCCGGCTCGAGCGCCGCTTCCTCAAGGAGGAGGCGGAACGCCTCGAGGCTCGGGCGACCTTCGCCGACCTGCGGGAGGCGATGGCCCAGCCGGGTCCGTCGCTCGTGACATCGCCCGCCGACGTCATCGCACCCCCATCGGGCTCCGGTCCATTTGTGGGGCCCCCGACCGGGCCGCTGGCCAGCCCCCTCGAGCGAGGCGTGCCCGCCGGGCCGTGAGCCCCGGCACCATGAGCCCCGGCACGGAGCCTGCCGGCGGCGAGCCGGTCGGCGACGTCTTCACCATCGGCCACTCCACCCATGACCTGCCCGCCTTCGTGTCGCTGCTCCGGCGCAACCGGATCGAGCACGTGGTCGATGTCCGGACGCTCCCGAGGTCCCGCCGAAACCCCGCGTTCGACGCCGCGGCCCTCCGGGCCGGCCTGCGGGCGGAGGGCTTCGACTACACGCACCTGCCCGAGGTGGGCGGGCTCCGAAGCCCCGCCGGGGACTCCGTGAACGACGGGTGGGACAACGACACGTTCCGGGGGTATGCCGACCACATGGCGACCCCTGCGTTTGCGGCAGGGCTCTGCACCCTGACCGGGTTGGCGGCCCGGAAGCCGGTGGCACTCATGTGCGCCGAGGCCGACTGGCATCGCTGCCATCGCCGGCTGCTGTCCGATGCGCTCACCGTGGCCGGGTGGCGCGTGCGCCACATCCTCCCCCGCCGGCCCGACGGCGAGCCCGGGGGCCACCGGGAGGCGCACCTGCTCACACCGTTCCTCGTGGTCGAGGACGGGCAGATCAGCTACCCCGCCGCGCAGGGCAGACTTTAAGTTAGGCTAGATATGTGTCCCTGAATAACCTGACGCGGCAGGAGGCGTCGGAACGTGCCGGGCTGATCTCACGCCCGTCGTATCTGGTATCGCTCGATCTTCTCGATGCCGATGCCGATACCTTCCGCTGCATGACCGAGATCTGCTTCGACTGCTCCGTCCCGGGAGCGGAGACCTTCGTCGAGTACCTCGCCCCCACGGTCACCAGCATCGAACTCAACGGCCAGCCGGTGGGCCTCGACGCCTTCGACGGCAACCGGATCCGGCTCGGTGGCCTGGCGAAGAGCAACGTCCTCAAGGTCCAGTCCCGCTCTGCGTTCCAGCACGACGGGGTCGGGATGCACCGCTTCGTGGACCCCGTCGACGGCGCCGTCTACTGCCATACCGACGCCGAGCCCTACGACATCCACCGGGTCTACCCGTGCTTCGACCAGCCGGACCTCAAGGGTACGTTCGAGTTCTCGGTGCGGGCGCCGGCCGGGTGGCACGTGTCATCGAACGGCCCGGCGACCCACGTCCCCGATCCGGCCACCGGAGGATGGTGGCAGTTCGCCAGGACGCCGAAGATGTCGACGTACATCACGGCGGTCCTCGCCGGCAACTTCCACGTCGTGGTCGACCACCACGACGGCATCGACCTGGCCCTGCTCTGCCGCCAGTCCCTGGCCCAGTACCTCGATGCCGACGAGATCTTCGACATCACCAAGCGGGGCTTCGACTTCTTCGCCGAGGAGTTCGCCTACCCGTACCAGTTCGGCAAGTACGACCAGGCCTTCGTCCCCGAATTCAACGCCGGGGCGATGGAGAACGCCGGCTGCGTCACGTTCTCCGAACGGCACATCTTCCGGTCGAGGGTGACCGAGTCCACCCGGGAGGCGCGGGCCGAGACGATCCTCCACGAGATGGCGCACATGTGGTTTGGCGACCTGGTGACCATGCGATGGTGGGACGACCTCTGGTTGAACGAGAGCTTCGCCACCTACATGTCCCTGGTGTCGCTGGTCCGGGCCACACGGTTCACGAGCGCCTTCACCACCTTCTCGGCGGGCTGGAAGACATGGGCCTACCGCCAGGACCAGTTGCCCTCGACCCACCCCATCGTGGCCGACATGCCCGACATCGACTCGGTCAAGGTGAACTTTGACGGGATCACCTACGCCAAGGGGGCGTCGGTGCTGCGCCAACTCGTGGCGTGGGTCGGCGAGGAGGCCTTCGTGGCGGGCATCCGCGACTACTTCCGCCAGCACGCCTTCGGCAACACTACGCTGGACAACTTCCTGCAGGCACTGGCGGAGAGCTCGGGACGGGACCTGCAGGCGTGGTCGAAGGAGTGGCTGGAGACCGCCGGGGTGAACACGCTGCGACCCTCGGCGACCACCCGTCCGGACGGCACGTTTAGATCGTTCTCGATCCTGCAGGAGGCCCCTGCGGATTACCCGACGCTGCGCTCACACCGGCTGGCGGTCGGCCTGTACGACGACGAGGGCGGCAAGCTGGTCCGGCGCCAGCGGGTGGAGCTCGACGTGGTCGGCCGGGAGACCGAGGTCCCCGAGCTGGCCGGCGAGGCGGTGCCCGAGCTGCTGCTGCTGAACGACGACGATCTGACCTACGCCAAGATCCGGCTGGACGCGGCGTCGTTCGCTGCCCTCCGGCGGCGGCTGAAGGACCTCGAGGACGCCCTGCCCCGGGCGTTGTCGTGGGCGGCGACCTGGGACATGGTGCGGGACGCCGAGCTGCCCACCCGTGAGTACGTGGCGCTGGTGCTCGGCAACGTCGACGGCGAGACGCAGGTGGCGGTGGTCGAGACGTTGCTGGGGCAGGCCGTCTCCGCCGTCCACTTCTACGGCGACCCCGCCCACCACGACGCGGCCCTGCACGCCCTGGCCGCCACCGCCTGGGAGCACCTGGGCGCCGCCTCGGCGGG
>DASPZW010000245.1:0-4949 GCA_035636055.1 Actinomycetota bacterium | reverse complement strand
CGGCGTCGATCGCCGGGCCGAGCCCGATCGCATCGGCAGTCGCCCGCAGCAGGACGGCTCCGGCGTGGGCGGTGATATCCCGGTCTGTGGTGCAAAGCTCGACTCTGGGCGCGCCCCCGGATATTCTCACCTTGCGAGTGCCTCCTGTGCTCGGGAAACTGGTTGGCGTGGTAACCCCATTTTCCCTGCTCAGGAGGCCTTTTCTTTGGATTTCCGGGCCTGTATCCTCAGCTTACTGATGGTTCTACGTAGCTACCGGTCAGCAGGGCTTCGTATCGCTTCTTGAGCTCGTCCATGGTCCGGGACCCTAGCGGCCAGGTCGACATCGAGGCCGTGCAGCTCGAATCGGCGCAGCTCCCTCCGGGGGTGCATCCAACCAGTTGCCCATTCCCCCTTCACCGGCGTCGAGGGCCGTCTGCGCAGCAGACCGCAGGCCCTTGACCGGTGAGTGGGTCCCCCTGGCATGCTGTCAGCGAAGCGGCGGCGGAGGGCGGCTACTACGCCCGGAGCCGGACAGGATGGGGGTGCAGGGGGCCAGAGGCTCGCCGGTCAGTGTGTCCTGAAAGCAAGTTGACGACGTGGGAGAGGCACGTCGGAGGCAAGCGTGCTGTGCCAGTGATGGAGGTTGGCCCTCCGGGTTCGCCTGGCAGGAGGAGATCCCAAACCACCGCAAGCTGCGTCGGTCAAGAGCCCTCGTGGTGAGCGTTGCGGCAAAAGGCCCGCCACCAGCGGGTCAGGTGTGCGACGAGAAGACGAGCATGAGCGATACCACTGCTGACGCATCGAAAGAGCCTGAGACGGCATCGAAACCGGGGGATGTGACTGACCCCCGGGACAAAGGCGCGCCAAGTGCGTGACCCTCAACCAGGGGGCATCCCTGCCCGCCGCCCTGGTGGTGCCCGGTGTTTAGGTGGCGTGAGCTCGTCGCAGGCACTGGCATGGAACAGGAGAACCTGTCGCCTCCAAACCGTCGGCCGGTCCAAATGGGTCTCCACTGCCCCCCGGACGCGAGAGGGAGACGCTCAAGCGGCCAACACCGCAAGAGCCCGAGTACCGGGAGGAACAGGGGCGGACCGGCCCGTAGTAGCGAGGAAGGCCCTGTAATGGGGCTGGAGCCAAGGGAGCCGGGCAGGTCAGGTCGCTCGGAGGCCAACCCCCAGGGGAAGGAGCCGACAGGCGGACCGAAGCTGAAGGTGAGGTCGTTTGAGATCCCCATACGCCTCGTTGCCGAGGCGTGGGAGAAGGTCCGTGACAACGACGGGGCGCCGGGGGTGGACGCTACCAGCATCGCCGAGTTCGAGGCCGATGAGGTCAACAACCTCTACAAGCTCTGGAACCGGATGAGCGCTGGCAGCTACCTCCCGTCTCCCGTGCGGGCGGTGGAGATCCCGAAGGACCATGGGGAGGGGGTCAGGCGACTCGGCATACCGACGGTCCCTGCATAGGGCGAAGCCCTCCCAGGCCGGCGATGATTCGGATTTCCTCACCGTCACCCACCCGTTCCACCCCCTGAACGGCCAGCGCCTCGAGATCCTCTTCGAGCGCCGGATGCCGGCGGGCTTGGCGTACAGCTGCGCCGGTGGACCGCTCGGCACGGTGATGCTGCCGGCGACGTGGACAGATCGAGGCGAGCCCCCGGCAACGCAGCGCCTGAGCTACGAGGTGCTGGTGGACCTGGCCGCCACGATCGGCGTCCTCAAGACACACTGATCGGATGGCAATGCTTGACTCCGCCCCGTTGCTTCTACATGATCTTGTATAGAAATGGCTAACAAGAGATCCACACCTGTCCTGGCCCAGCTCACGGTCCGACAGCTCCGGGCACGCCGCCGGCGCCTGGCCCGGGAGCTTCCCGACCTCGAGGAGCTGTTGCGGGGTTCGGTGCTGAGCCAGCAACGACGCTGCGGCAAGGCGGGGTGCCGATGCGCGCGGGGGGAGCTGCACGGTCCCTACGTCTACCTCTCGCTCGGCAGGCAAGCCCCCGGTGCCCGGCTCCTCTATGTCCCGGAGGCGATGGCCGAGGCGGTGCGCCGCCGGGTCGGCCTGACCGAGGCCGCCGAGACGGCGCTGGCGGAGATCTCGGCCATCAACGTGGAGCTGCTGGCCCGCCGGGAGCTGGACTAGCCCGTGGCCTTGGCGGAGATGGTGGCGCCCATCGCCAACATGGTCGAGGCCGCCTTGGCCTGCTCGCATTGGCCGTCTGCAACCCCGCCGGAGGCAGCAATGCAGGAGGAAGCAGTGCCGGAGAACCCCCGTGCCACCGGAGATCGCATGGGGCTGCTCATCGAGGACGTCACCAAGAAGGAGGGAGCGTGTGGTCCGGGGACAAGTAAAGATCACCCCGTCGCATCTGAGCCGCTTGGGGTTGGTGTATGTGCGCCAGTCCTCTCTGGCCCAGGTACGCGACAACACCGAGTCCACCGCCCGCCAGTACGGCCTTGTGGAGGAGGCGGCCCGGCTGGGCTGGGCGGCCAGCGCCATCGAGGTCATCGACGCCGACCTGGGGTTGTCGGGGCGCTCGGCCGACAACCGGGCCGGGTTCAAGGAGGTGGTGGCCCGGGTGTGCCTGGGGGAGGTCGGTGCCATCTTCGGCCTGGAGGTCTCCCGCCTGGCGCGCTCCTCGGCGGATCTGTCCAAGCTGCTGGAGCTTGCCCGCCTGACCGAGACCCTGGTGATCGATGCCGACGGCATCTACGACCTGGCCGACTTCAACGACCGGCTCCTGCTGGGCCTCAAGGGCCAGATGTCGGAGGCGGAGCTGCACATCCTGGCCGGACGCCTCCAGGGAGCCAAGCGGGCCGCCGCCTCCCGCGGAGACCTGCATTTCGCGCTTCCGGTGGGCCTGGTCTACGACGACGAGGGAGCCACCGTCATCGACCCGGATCAGGAGGTGCAGGCCGCGCTGGGCGATGTCTTCGCTGCCTTTGTCGCGACGGGGTCGGCGTACGGCGTGGTGGGAGCCTTCGGTGAGCGGCGCTTCCCCAAGCGGGCCTACGGCGGGTCCTGGGCCGGGGAGCTGCGCTGGGGCCGGCTCACCTACTCCCGGGTGCTCAGCGTGCTGTCCAATCCCGCCTACGCCGGTGCCTACGTGTTCGGTCGCTTCGCCTCCCGGCGAGTCGTGCACCCCGACGCCTCGGTGCACACCCGCACGGTAGAGCTGCCTCGCGCCCAGTGGAACACGGTCATCCTGGATCACCACCCCGGCTACATCACCTGGGGGCGGTTCTGCGAGAACGAGGCCCGCCTGGCGGCCAACCGGACCAACGCGGGGGCTCGCCCGCCACGTGAAGGCGAGGCCCTGTGCCAGGGCATCGTGTTCTGCGGGGCCTGCGGCCGGCCCATGGGCACCCGGTATGCGGGTGGATGGCCCTACTACGAGTGCAACCGCTCCCGGGCCGATCACACCCAGACGCCGGGCTGCCGGGCGGTGCGCGCCGCGACGGTGGACGAGGCCGTGGCATCATGCCTGCTCAGCGCCGTGTCCGGCGACGAGGTCGCCCTGGCCCTGGCCGCCGCCGACGAGGTGGCCGATCGCCGGGAGCGGTCCACCCGTGCGGCCGAGCTGGCCGTGGAGCGTGCCCGCTACCACGCCGAGCGGGCCGAGCGGGCACTGCTCGCCTGCGAGCCGGAGAACCGCCTGGTGGCGAGGACCTTCGAGAACCGCCTCGAGGCCCGGCTGGGAGAGTTGGTTCAGGCCGAGGGGGCCCTGGCCACCCAGCGTGGCGCCAGCGCTCCGCTTCCCCCCAGAGCCGACCTCGAAGCCGCCGCCGCCTGCCTCGGCGAGCTTTGGGAGGCGCCCAGCACCTCCGACCGTGACCGCAAGCGCCTGCTGCGCACCCTGGTGTCCGATGTCACGCTGCGCTCGGAGACCGAGACCAAGCTCTGCATCGGCGTGCACTGGGCCTCAGGGACGACCGAGGAGCTGGTGGTCGCCCGCCGCATCCCCGCCTCCGAGCAGCGGCGCAGCTCCCCGGAAGTTGTCGAGATGCTCCGCCGCCTCGGTCCGAGCATGGACAACACCACCCTGGCCGGCGAGCTCAACGCCGCCGGCTTGCGCACCGGCACGGGGAAGGCATTCGGTGTCGACGCCGTACGAGAGCTTCGCTACAGCTACCGGGTCGGTCCTCCCGGGCTCCTGGGTCCCGGCGAGCTCACCACCGCACAGGTTGCGGCTCGCCTCGGCGTCAGCACGAACGCGGTCACCTACTGGATCAACAACGCCCTTCTTGAAGCCCGCCGCGGTCCCGGCAACCGCTGGTGCATCCCCTTCGGCCCCGGGGTCGAGGCAGCGTGCCGCCGGCGGGTGGCCGCATCACCGCACATTCGGCCAGATCTCGATGCTGCCCCCCGTGGCGAGGGCGAGCTGAGCGTGGCTCAGGTTGCCCACCGTCTGGGCGTCAAGCCAGACGTCGTCTACAACTGGATCGACTGCAGGCACCTCCCGGCACGGCGGGGACCCGGGGGGCGCCGGTACGTCTCCTTCAGCCCCGAGGTCGAGGCAGCCTGCCGCCAGCGCATCGCCTCCTCGTGCCATCTGTCCCCGGAAGCCAAAGCCCAATCCCTGCAACCCACGACAGGAGGATGAGTATGAAGTCACCGTCCCCGTCATCTCGGACCGCGTGCAGCAGGCACGGGTGAAGAATGCGCTGGAGCCCGAGTGGGAGGCGCGCTTCGAGCCGAGATCCTACGGATTCCGGCCGGGGCGTGGCTGCCACGATGCGATCGAGGCCATCTTCGTGACGCTGTGCGGCAAACGCAGCAAGCGCCGGTGGATCCTCGACGCCGACCTGGCCGGGGCGTTCGAGGCATCGTCACACTACCTCCCCGGTTCCTGCAACCTCATCAAAGAGGCCCCCGTCGGGGCGAATTACGTTGATGCGTAAGCCTTTTCGCCTTCCCGACCGGACGTGAACCGCTTCAAGCTCGCCACGCTTTACACGCTGCAACAC
>DASPZW010000244.1:0-4151 GCA_035636055.1 Actinomycetota bacterium | reverse complement strand
TACCAGCCCAGGTGGCCGGAGGTCTCCCAGAGCGTCGACCGAGCCACGTGCGGCGTGTAGACGAGCTCGTAGCCGGACCGCTCGTGGACCTGGCGCGAGTACTCCTCCATCACCCGCCGGATCGTGCCCCCCTTCGGGTGCCACACGGCCAGGCCGCCGCCGAGCTCCGGCGGGAACGAGAACAGGTCGAGGTCGACGCCGCGGCGGCGGTGGTCCCGCCGCTGCGCCTCCTCGAGCCGGTGCAGGTAGTTGTCCAGCTCCGCCTGGGTCCACCACGCCGTCCCGTAGATGCGCTGGAGCATGGGCCTGTGCTCGTCCCCCCGCCAGTAGGCCCCCGAGGTGCGGAGCAGCTTGAAGGCGGGGATCTGGCCGGTCGACGCCACGTGGGGGCCCCGGCACAGGTCGAGGTAGCTGTCCCCGTCGTGGGGGTTCCGGTACAGCGAGACCACCTCGCCGGCGACGCCCTGGTCTGCGGACTCCCCGATGCCCTCCAGGATCTCCACCTTGTACGGCTGGTCCTTGAACAGCGCCAGGGCCTCCGGGAGCTCGACCTCCTCGCGGACGAAGGGCTGGTCCTGGGCGATGATGCCGCGCATCTTGCGCTCGATCGCCACCAGGTCCTCGGGGAGGAACGGCCGCCCGATGTCGAAGTCGTAGTAGAAGCCGTCCTCGATCGGGGGGCCGATGGCGTACCGGGCATCCGGCCACAGCGACAGGACGGCCTGCGCCATGACGTGCGCGGTCGAGTGCCGGAGCACGTCGAGGCGCTCACGGGTGTCGGGAGGTGCGGACTCACTCATGTCGCAGACCTTATCAACCGGGCAGGGTATGTTCGTTGCATGAACTCGAACATGAGCAGGCCCGAGGGTGACCGCATCCCCACCGACCAGTTGGTGCGCGACTTCCTGCGCGGCCAGAACCTCGAGCAACTGGGGCGCACGGACGAGGCGGCGGGCCTGTACGAGAAGGCCGTCGAGGCCGGGTTCGACGCTGCGGGGCCATACGACCGGCTGATCTGGATCTACCAGGGGCGCAAGGCCCACCGCGAGGTGATCCGCGTGGCCGAGGCGGCGATGCGCAACGTCCGCACCTACCCGGCGAAGCAGCACTGGTACGAGCAGCAGATCGCCGAGGCGACGGCGGCCCGGGGCTCACCGGTCCAGCCGCGGCCACGCTGAGGCCCAGGCACGCGACTCCCGTGAGGGCTCTCGCCGAGCGCATCGAACGGGACGGGCCGATCACCTTCGCCGACTACATGCGCCTGGCGCTCTACGACCCCGACGAGGGGTACTACGCCCGGCGTGTGCCCGGGGCCGGGGCCGGGTACCGGACCGCGCCGTCGCTCAGCCCCTGGTTCGGGAGGCTCTTCGCTCGGTGCGCCCACCGGATGTGGGAGGCGCTCGGTCGCCCGGACCCCTTCACGGTCGTCGAGGTGGGGGCCGGTCGTGGTGACCTGGCCGCCGCGGCCCTCCAGAGCTTCGACGGCCCCCTCCACTGGGTGATCGTCGAGCCGTTCGAGGCGGTCTCGGCCCTCCAGAACGAGCGCCTCGCCGGGCGGGCGGGCGACGTGGCCTGGGTGCGGACCCTCGGCGAGCTCGCCCCGGTGGCGGGGTGCGTCGTCGCCAACGAGGTGCTGGACAACCAGCCGGTGCACCTCCTCGAGAAGGCTGGGGTCGGAGCGGTGGAGATCCATGTCGGGCTCGCCGGCCGGCGCCTGGTGGAGGTTCCCAGGCCGCTCTCGGACCCGGCACTGGCGGACCGGGCGGCTGCGGCGCTCCCCCACCTGCACGAAGGCGACCGGTTCGAGGTGAGCCTCGAGGCCGACGACTGGATCCGGGACGTTGCATCGGCGCTGGGACAGGGTTGGGTCCTGGCCATCGACTACGGCGACGAGGAGCCCGACCTGTGGCTGCGCCGTCCCGCCGGCTCCTCGTGACCTACCGGGACGAGGTCCTCGGCATCGACCCCCTGGCAGATCCCGGGGAGGCCGACATCACGGCGCACGTCAACTTTTCGGCCCTCGCGCGGGCGGCCAAGGGGGCCGGGCTCTCGCCCCGGCCGCTCGTCAGCCAGCGGGAGTGGCTGCGGGGCCTCGGCGCCGGGGAGATCGGCGACGACCTGCGCCGCCGTCAGGAGGAGGCGCAGGTCGCGGGCGACCATGCGGCGATGGTTCAGCTCCTCGCGGAGCGCAGCCGCCTCTCCACGCTCAGCGCCCGGGGGGGCCTGGGCGACCTCCTCGTCTTCTCGGCGGTGACAGGGGGGTCCAGGGGGAAGTAGCAGCCCCCCGGAGCGCAGCGGAGGGGATGAGCTGCGAATCCCCCCTGGCTCGTGGGACGCTCCGCAAGGAGCGGGCCACGAGAGGAACCTCAGGCCCGGCCCTCGTAGACGTCCACGAAGTGACGGTACTTCCTCGAGATCAGGGCGGTGCCCGCATCCCGGTCCATCGTCCCTGCGGCGACGCCCTTCACCGAATCGTTGAAGATCGAGCGACCGATGGCGAAGCCGAGATAGCCGGGCACCTTGGCACCGGCCCGCAGCCACGCCTCGACCGCAGCGTCGTCGGCGCCCCGGCCCAGGACGACGCAGCCGACGCTGTCCCGCCCGTCTCGCTTCACGAGGGCGGCGATCTCGGCGCAGGTCTCGGAGTTGTCGATGCCTTCGATCTTCCAGATGTCCGGGTCGATGCCGAAATCCTGGGTCTCCTCGATGTTGCGGAGCATCAGCTTGGCCGGACCTCGGTGTCGTAGCGGCCCGGATCGCCACCGACGCTGGCGAGCTGCTCCGGCGTGGCGGGCACGAGCAACTCGTAGAGGAACCGCCGCCCATGTTCGTGCAGCCAGTCGGAAAGCCGCTTGAGTTTGGTGAACTGCCGTTCGTTGACCTCCCACGGCCAGTCCGGGTTGGAGCGGACGAGCACCTTGGAAAAGGTGGGGTCGAAGTCCTCGATGTGCTTGCCGAAGTCCTCGCCGTACTCGAAGTCGAACTCGTCCTGGCCGCTCTTCTCGACCGGCATGGCGAGCGGGTAGCCCTCGGCCTTGGCTTTGCGGGCCACGTCGGTGCCGAACTGCTCGTCGACGAGGACGCCGGCGGTCTCCCGTGACGCCCCTTCGGTGATCGCCCGCTGGAGGCCCTCGAAGATCAGCATCTTGCCGTCGCTGATGCGGGCGGTGTCCTCTGGCGAGAGGGTGCCGGAGAGGCCGAAGAGCTTGATGAAGGATCCGCGATGGTCGAAGGCCATGATGTAGATCTTCTTGTCGTAGCCCAGTGGCATGCCGCCCCTCCTTGGTAGTCGAGATCAGGGCGAATCTTAACGGGATCGGCTCCCACCGGGCCGTCTCGTTTCTCGCCCGACCGCCTCCATACTGGGGGATGGCTTGGAACCAGCGGGATGCCGAGATCGGCTATTGGGTCGTGGCCCTGACGCTCACGCTCGGGGGCCTGATCGCGGCGTCGGGCCTGATCTGGCTGGGGATCCCCGCCTTCCTCCTCGGGCTCACGCTGCTGGCGATGGGCAGGCTCCGGGGCAGGCCCCGGGTCTTCTGGCCGGTGGTCGGGGGCGTCGTCATCTTCCTCGGGGTCACGACGGCCGTGATGCCCATGGGGTGCACGGCCACCACGCCGGAGGCCGGGTCCTCCGCCACGGCCACTCCCGACCACACCGAGTGCTCCAACGCCCTGGGCCTGCGGTACTCGGGCGGCGGTGACTACAGCCCCTCCTACGTGCCGGCGCTGGCCGGTCTGCTTGCGGGCGGAGGTGGGGCGGGCGCCATCGGGCTGGCCACCGGGCGCAGGCCCGACCGGCCACGCCGCCACCAGGGCGCGCCACGGGTGGGACGCTGAGGCCCCACCCGATTGACGTTGGACGGTGCGTGGAATCAGCGGCGGGTACTCAGGGGACGGTGGGCATCTGCCCGGCGTTCTCCTGCGCCTCACGGGCCGCGCTCTCGCCGGCCTCGTGGGTGGCGTCCTCGTTCGAGTGGAAGGTGCCCGGAGCCGGGGTCGCCGTGGCGGCCGGGGCGGTCGAGGTGGCGGCCGGCGTCGTGGTGGTCGTGGTGCCGGTCTGCGCGCTCGCTGCGGTGCCGAACAGGGCGATGCCGATTGCCCCACCGGCGATCATGGACCCCACGATCGCCGACCCGACGAGGGCCTTG
>DASPZW010000243.1:0-5679 GCA_035636055.1 Actinomycetota bacterium | reverse complement strand
TGACCTTTCTCTCGCCCTGGCGGCTCGTCTTCCTGGTGGCCCCCTTGGGGCTGCTCCTGGGCTACCTGGCCGCTCAGCGCGCCCGGCAGAAGACCGCAGTTCGCTTCACCAGCGTGGACATGCTCGCGTCCGTCGCTCCCCGTCGTCCCGGCTGGCAACGCCACCTCCCCACCGCCGCCCTGATCGCCGCCCTCCTGGTGGTGATCGTCGGCTTCGCCCAGCCGGCCCGCGCCATCCGCACCCCGCGCCAGCGGGCCTCGGTCATCCTGGTGCTGGACACGTCCGGCTCCATGAACGCCAACGACGTGAGCCCCAGCCGGCTTGCCGCCGCTCAGCAGGCGGCCCACAACTTCGCCACTGCCCTTCCCTCGGGGGTCCAGCTCGGGCTGGAGGCGTTCTCGACCGGCCCCCGCATGCTGGTGGCCCCGACGACCGACCGCGCGGCAGTCGTCGCGGCCATCGACGGCCTCAGCGCCGGGGGCGGCACGGCCACCGGGGATGCCATCACCCTGGCCCTCAACGCCATCACCGCCCTCCCGCCCGCCGCCGACCGCAAGCCCGCCCCAGCGGCCATCGTGCTGATGAGCGACGGAAGCCCCACCATCGGGAGCGCCGACCAGTCACCAGCGCAGAGCGCCGACAACGCGGCCTCCGCGGCCAAGCAGGCGGGCGTGAAGATCCACACGATTGCCTACGGCACGGCGACCGGCACGATGATCATCGGCGGCCAGGTCGTCCCGGTGCCCGCCGACCCGGCGGCCATGGCCCGGATCGCGGCGCTGAGCGGCGGCCAGACGTTCACCGCCGAGACCGGCAGCCAGCTCAAGTCGGTCTACGACCAGATCGGGCGGGCGGTCGGCTACGACGTCCACCGCAGAGAGGTCACTGCCTGGTTCACCGGCCTGGGCTTGGCGCTGGCCATCGCCGCATCCGTCGGCGCCCTGGTCTGGACCCAGCGAGTCGCGTAGTCACGAATAGGAGGCGGCCGAGACGGGTCTCGTCACAAGGCCGCAATCGTCCGGCAATCCGCAAGAAATCGTCACGACCCCAAGTCGTAATCAACTCTCAACCTCGTCGTAACAGGACCCCCCTTAGTCTTCCCAGACCAGTGTCCCCGAGCGGGGGGACTTGAGAGAGGGGGCTGAACACGTGGCAGAGGAAGAGGTTCCGGAGCAAGCGCCGGCAGGGCAGGGCATCACCCGGCGCAACGTCCTGAAAGCGGGGCTGGTTCTCGGTGCGGCGCAGGTGCTGGCGGCGTGCGGTGGCAAGACCACGGCAACGACCGGCCCGAGCACGTCGGCGAGCGCGAGCGGTTCAAAGAAGAGTCCTTCGGGCAAGCCCATCAACCTTGGGTTCATCGCCCTGACCGACTGCGCCTCCGTCGTCATGGCCAAGGAACTGGGGTACTTCGCCGACCGGGGCCTCAACGTCAACGTCGTCAAGCAGACGTCCTGGGCGGGCACCCGGGACAACCTGCTCAGCGGCCAGATCGACGGCGCCCACTGCCTGTCCGCCATGCCGATCTCGCTGGCGGCCGGGATCGGCGGCAAGCCCGACCAGGTCCTCAAGATCGCCATGATCATCAACAACAACGGTCAGTCGATCACCCTCAAGAAGGAGTTGGCTGCCGCCGGCTACGACAACCTCAAGACCGAGAAGTCGGTCCTCACGGCCCAGCAGGCCCTCAAGCTGGCGATGACCTTCCCGGGCGGGACCCACGACACCTGGCTGCGCTACTGGTTGATGGCGGCGGGCGTGCCCACGGCGGGGATCCAGATCGTGACCATCCCCCCGCCGCAGATGGTCGCCAACATGACCGCCCACAACATGGACGGGTTCTCCGTCGGCGAGCCCTGGAACGCCAAGGCCGTGAGCGACGGGATCGGGTTCACGGCCATCAATTCCCAGGACATCTGGGACAACCATCCGGAGAAGGCGCTCGTCGTCAACCCCGCCTTTGCGGAGAGCCGCAAGGACGAACTCAAGCAGGTCATGGGGGCCGTCCTGCAGGCCAGCAAGTGGCTGGACGACCAGGGCAACCGGGCCTCGGCGGCGCAGACCATCGGGGTCCCCGCCTACGTCGGCGCCGAGCCTGCCGCCATCAGGGGCCGGATGCTCGGCCAGTACGATCTCGGCGCCGGGCTCGGTTCCAAGACCTACAACGGTGACTACATGCGCTTCTACCGGGATGGCAACGTCAACTTCCCGCGGCACTCCTACGTCATGTGGTTCCTGGCCCAGTACCAGCGCTTCGGGCTGCTGAAGACCGCGCCCGACTACAAGGCGGTCGCCAACAACCTGATCCTGAGCGACCTCTACCAGGAGGTTGCCCAGGCCGAGAAGATCCCGGTCCCCAACGACGACCTGGCCCCCATCTCCATCCAACTCGACGGGGCCACGTTCGACCCGGCGAACCCGCAGGCGGAGGGCAAGCGCGTATGAGTAGACGACCCATCCTCGACGACGCACCGGCAGTCGTCGATGTCGCCGAGGCGGAGGTCACTCCCGGCCCTGCCCCGTCGCGTCCCCCCGGGGCAGGGGCAGGCTCCGGGAGACCGCCGGCTCAGTGGGCCTGGCGCTCGCGGGGGTTGCGGCATTGGTGCTTCTCTGGCAGATCGTGGCCTCGGCCCGCCCGCACGTGCCGTCGCCGGGGGCCACGCTGACCGAGCTGCGCACCCTGCTGGCGAGCCCGCTGCGCAATGCCGGTCCGAACATCGGCGACAAGGGCATCGTCGTGCTCCTTGGCTCGTCGCTCATCCGGCTGTTCACCGGCTTCGCGCTGGCCGCCGCGGTGGGGATCCCCCTCGGCTTCGCCGTCGGCGCCATCGAGCCGGTGCGCCGGGCCACCAACCCCATCATCCAGGTGCTGCGCCCTGTCTCACCGCTTGCCTGGTTCCCGATCGCCCTGGCCGCCCTCTCGATGACGCCGCCCGCTGCGGTGTTCACCATCGCCATCACGGCCCTCTGGCCGACCATGATCAACACGGCCTTCGGTGTGGGCAGCGTGCCGCAGGACCATCGCGACGTCGCGAAGGTCTTCCGCTTCAGCCGGGCCAAGTACATTCGCAGAGTGCTGGTCCCGTACTCCATCGGCTCGATCATCACCGGGCTGCGACTGTCGATGGGAGTGGCGTGGATGGTGCTCGTCGCCGTCGAGATGCTGGCTGCGTTGCCGGGGATCGGCGGGTTCGTGTGGGACTCCTACAACAACAACAACATGCCGGCCGTGGCGGCCGCCATCCTGTTCATCGGTGTGGTGGGCTTCGGCCTGGACATGATCCTGTCCCGGATCGCACGCCGGTTCGACTACTCGGTGGCCCGATGAGCCTCGAGATCCGCGGGATCGACAAGTCCTTCGCCGGCCGCAACGGCGTGCAACCCGTGCTTTCCGGTGTCGACCTCTCCGTGGAGCGGGGGGAGTTCGTGAGCCTGATCGGGCACTCCGGCTGCGGCAAGTCCACGCTCCTCAACATCATCGCGGGCCTGCAACGGCCAGACGCCGGTGAGATCTCGCTGGACGGCGTACCGGTGACCGAACCCGGGCCGGACCGGGCCATGGTCTTCCAGCACTACTCCCTGCTGCCCTGGATGAGCATCTACGACAACGTGCGGGAGGCCGCAGCGTCCGCGAGGCCGGACCGGACCAAGGGAGACAACGACAGCATCGTGGAGCGGTACCTCCGGGTCGTGGGGATGTGGCCCCACCGCTCCAAGCGTCCGGGGCAGGTCTCGGGCGGGATGCAGCAGCGAGCGGCGGTCGCACGAGCCTTCGCGGTTGGCCCGAAGGTACTGCTCCTCGACGAGCCCTTCGGCGCCCTGGACGCCCTCACCCGGGGCCGCCTGCAGCAACAACTGGTGGAGCTGTGGTCCGGCGAGTCGAACACCGAGACGGTGATGATGGTGACCCACGGCCTCGACGAGGCCGTCTACCTGGCCGACCGGGTGGTTGTCATGGCTGCGCCGCCGCTGCCATCGGTGATCGAGGTCATCGACGTGGACATCAAGCGGCCTCGGGACAAGGCGACGATCGTGCACGACCCCGAGTACCAACGTGTCTACGACCGGCTGGGGCACCTCCTGATGCACGAGCTCGCGCCCGCGACCGGCTGGTAGTTCCCAGCCTGCCGGGTCCGTTCCAGCCCATATGCCCGGGCGGCCGATCCAGCCGAGGTCGATGACCGAACTTTGAGTACAAACCGTTGTAGAGCAACAGTTTTTACTCAAAGTTCCTATGCGTCCACTCAAAGTCCATCTGTTCCACCAGCTCGGGCTCCGAGCGTTCGAGGCGGCCCCCCGTCCCCCCGGGTATCCTTCAGCCCCACCGGGGGCCTCCTTTGCGTCGTCCGTGGTCTCCGGTCAACACTCCTGACAACGAAGGATCGCGGCATGTCCACCCGTCGCCGATATCTCCTGCCGGGCCGGCGCCTCTGGCAGCGCCGCACGATCGCGGTCGGCCTCGGCCTGGTGCTCCTGGCCGTGCTCTCGTTCGCGAGCCTCGACGCCTATGCCCACTGGCGCTTCGGCCAGGTGGCGAAGGTGAACCTGCACAACGCCCTGCGGCCCCCCAACGCCGCCCAGGCGACGTCCGAGAACATCCTCATCGTTGGCAACAACACCCGCACCGGCCTCGCTCCCCAGGACGCGCAGCTGTTCGGCAGCCCCCAGGAGGTCGGCGGTGCTCGCAGCGACGTGACGATGGTGCTGCACCTCGATCCCGCCAAGGGGACGGCGTCCCTGCTGTCGATCCCGCGCGACCTCTTCGTGCCGCTGCCGACGCACAGCATGTCGGGTCCGGTCGGCAAGATCGACGCCGCCCTGAACGACGGGCCGGAGAACCTCGTCAACGCGATCACCGGCAGTCTTGGCATCCCCATCGATCACTATGTGTCGGTCAACTTCGACGGCTTCCAGAGCGTCGTCAACGCGCTCGGCGGGATCGACCTGTCCTTCCCGACGCCGCTGCGCGACTCGCTGTCCGGCCTCAACATCACCACCACGGGCTGCCAGCACCTCGACGGCTTCCAGGCCCTCGCGGTGGTGCGGGCACGCCACCTCGAGTACATGGCCAACGGCAAGTGGAACGCCGATCCGCTCTCGGATCTGTCCCGGATCCGCCGGGACCAGACGTTCCTCAGAGTCCTCGTCCGGGAGTCGAAGTCGAAGGGCTTCGACAACCCCATCCGTGCCCAGGCGGTCATCGGCAGCGTGGTGCACCAGGTCACGATCGACTCTGGGTTCAGCCTCGGCGCGATGCTCTCCCTCCTGCGCACGTACCGGGGGCTCAACCCCGACACGGTCCCGACTGCCACGTTGCCGGTCAGCATCGTCGGCAGCTACCACTGGAAGGGTGGGAGCTACGGCGACATCGACATGCCCGCTGAGCCCCAGGACCAGAGCGTGATCGCCGGGTTCCTGGGAGCGGCCCCCGCCACGGCGCCCACGTCGACCGTGACCCTCAAGCTCACCGACATGTCCGGAACGCCGGGGCGGGGGAGCGCCGTCGCGGGTCGGCTCCGAGCCCTCGGGTTCACCGTCGCCGGTACCGCCCAGACGCCGGCACCTGCCAAGCCGGTCGAGACGGTGGTCCGGTACCACCCCGGCTCGCTCGCCGAAGGCAACACCGTCCTGGCGAGCCTGAGCGGGTCGGTGATGCTGGCGGCGGACCAGTCGGTCCCCGCC
>DASPZW010000242.1:0-2981 GCA_035636055.1 Actinomycetota bacterium | reverse complement strand
TCCGGGACGCCGCCGAGCTCGACGAGGCGTTTGCCTCCCATGGCGTGCCGGCCCGGGAGTTGCCCAAGGTGATCGAAGTGAACGAGATCTCGCTGGAGGTCCTGATCGCCGACTTCGAGAAGGGCACCTTCTCGTACACATGGCGGATCGATGAGCAGGCGCGTCGGCGGGCCGCGGCCGAGGTCCGGGCGTGGGCCCGCACCGTCTACGGTTCCCTGGACGAGATGCGTCCGGCGCGCTCGGAGATCGGCTGGCGCGCCTACGACCTCCCGGGCCGTCCCGGGAGAGCGCTATAGAATGCCGCCCATGGCGACCGAACCGGCTACCAAACCCCTTGTCCGCGGCGATCCGAAGACGACAGCCAGCTACTACGAGGAGACCTGGCTCGACTACCGGATGTTGTGGCTCAACCCCTCCAACCGGGCCATCCACTTCGGGTACTGGGACGAGACGACCCACAACCACTCGGAGTCGCTGCTCAACATGAACCGGGTCCTGGCCTCCAACCTCCGCCCGAAGGCCGGGGACAAGATGCTGGACTGCGGCTGCGGGGTCGGCGGGACGGCCATGTGGATGGCGGAGAACCACGACGTCGACGTTACGGGCATCACCGTCACGCCCGACCAGGTGGTCCGGGGGAATCGCTACGCAGCGGAACGCGGCCTCGACAAGCGGGTGCGCATCGCACTGCAGGACTACTGCCGGATGGCGTTCCCCGATGAGACCTTCGACCTCGTCTACGGCCTCGAGAGCGTCAACTACGCCCCCTCCAAGCGCCAGTACCTCTCCGAGGCGTTCCGGGTGCTGAAGCCGGGCGGGCGGATCGTGGTCCAGGACGGCTTCCGGGCTGACCGTGCCCTCACGCCGGCAGAGCACCGTCTCCAGGAGTCGTGGCTCGAGGGGTGGGTGGTGCCGAACCTGTCGTCGCTGCCCCAGTTCGCCGGCTACGCCGAGGAGGTCGGCTTCACCAACGTCACCCAGCGCGACTGCACGCCGAGCGTCATCAAGTCCTGCCGGCGACTCTACCGGGTCACGATGGCCTGCTACCCGATCGCCGCAGGCCTTCACAAGGTCGGGGCGCGCTCGGACCTCCAGCACGGCAACGTGCGGGCGGCTCGGGACCAGTACCGGGCGATGCGCAAGGGCCTCTGGGGTTACGGCATCGTCGCCGCCGACAAGCCCTGAGCGAAGGTCGCTCCCACGGGCCCCGAGGCTGGGCCCCGGCTGTGCCAGGAGCCGATTCAGCCGCAGGGCCGCGTGATAATGGGTCGATGCCTGCCGATTCGAATCCCCGACGCTGCGCGGCCGGAGCCGTCGGTTGATGCCTGCCGCCATCAGCACGGCGGGGGCAGCCGGCCTCGCAGTGGCCTTCGCCGGGGGCACCCTCTCGATTGCCTCCCCCTGTTCCTGGCCCCTGATCCCGGGTTACCTCGCCTACGTGAGCGGCGTCGGCCTGGGGGAGACGGGGAGGACGCGCCGCGTCATGGGGGCCGGGGCGCTGTTCGTCCTGGGCTTCGCCATCGTGTTCACCGCCCTCGGGGCCACCGCCTCGGTGCTCGGCTCGTTCCTCCAGCGCCAGCAGTCGGTCTTCACCAGGGTGGCCGGTGTCTTCGTCATCGTCATGGGCCTGGCGACGCTCGGTGTCCTGCGGCTTCCCTTCCTGTACAGGGAGAAGCGGTTCGACCTCAACCGGGTCCGGTCCGGGCCGGCGGGGGCCGTCCCGCTGGGCATGGCCTTCGCCTTCGGGTGGACCCCGTGCATCGGGCCGGTGCTCGCTGCGATCTTCGCCGTCGCCACAGCCACGCCGACGGCGTCGAAGGGCGCCCTCCTGCTCTTCGTGTACTCGCTCGGCATGGGCATCCCGTTCCTTGTCTTCGCCTTCGTCTACGCCCGGGCCGGTCGAACCTTCCAGGCCCTGCAGCGCCACGGCAGGGCGATCGAACGGGTGGGCGGGGTGCTCCTCGTGGCCATCGGGCTGTTCCTCGTGACGGGGACCTGGCAACGTCTCTTCACCCCGCTCGTACGCATCTTCGTGAAACACAATTGGCTCGTATGAAGCGGCTCGTTGCCGGAGTTGCGATCGTGGTGCTGGCGGGCACCGTCTTCTTCGTGCTCCGCTCCCAGCGCGACACGCAGGCGATCGCGCCGGCTGCCCGGAGCTGCGGTGCGGCGAAAGCAGTCATCGGTGTCGGCCAGACGGTCCCGGGCGCCTGCCTGGTCGAGCCACTGGGCGGTGGGACCCCCGTGGCCATCAGCGAGATCGCCGCAGGCAAGCCCCTCGTGGTGAACTTCTGGGCAAGCTGGTGCGGCGCCTGCATCCAGGAGATGCCCGACCTCCAGAAGGTCTACGCGGCGGCCGCCCCGCAGATGCAGTTCCTGGGCCTCGACCTGCTCGGCGTCGACGGCGAGGTACGGTCCGCCGCCGTCGACTTCGCCAACCAGCGCAAGGTGGCCTACCCGCTCGCGTACGACGACCAGGGCCTGCTGTACGGGCGCATCTCGCTCAGGGTGCTGCCGCCGACGACTGCCTTCCTTCGAGGCGACGGGAAGCTCGCGGGCATCCATGTGGGTCAGATGTCGGCCGCCGAGCTGCGTGGGTACATCCAGCAGTTCCTCGGCATCCAGGTCCCGTCATGAGGCTGAGCCGGCGGGAGTTGCTGCGCCTCGGCCTGGTCGGCGCCGGGGGCCTCGCGGTCGGCGGGATCCTGCAGGCCTGCGGCGGGTCCCACCCCGACGTCACCACGGGCGGGTCCGTCAACGGGGTCCTCAACGCCCGCAAGGACGCCGGCGACGGGACGAAGATCGTGGTCCCCAGCCTTGCAGGCGAGGACTACGTTGCGGGCGTCGACAACTACCTGGCCTTCTACCTTGCGAAGGACAACGGCGACCGGCTCTTCGGCGCCGGCACGAGGGTGTGGTTGGCCCACACCTCCGACCCGGACGCCAAGCTGACCCCGAAGGGACCGACGCCGGCGCCGTGG
>DASPZW010000241.1:0-6486 GCA_035636055.1 Actinomycetota bacterium | reverse complement strand
GCGCATCTTGGCACCGGACTCCACGTGGTGGTCGGCCCGGAAGCGGCGCAGGGCGGAGACAACCTCACGGACACGGTCGAAGTCCTCTTCGGCCCTCGGGTCGATGAGCTGCGGGGCCGGCGACGGCCACGGCGCCCGCATGATCGACGGCTCGGCGCTCTCGCCGGCCCCACCCGGCATGCGCTGCCAGATCTCGTCGGTGATGAAGGGCATGAAGGGGTGCAGCAATCGCAGGATCGATTCCAGGACGTTGCGCAGCACCTGCCGGGCAACCTCCTGGCTCCGGCTGCCCTCCTCACGCAGCGCCAGCTTGGCCACCTCGAGGTACCAGTCGCAGTACTCGTTCCACACGAAGGAGTACAGGCTGCGGGCGGCGAGCGAGATCTCGAACGCTTCGAGGTTCGCCGTGACCTCCGCGATCGTCGATGCCAGCCGGGACAGGATCCAGCGATCGGCGGGCGACAGGTCGTCAAGGGCGGGGGGCTCGTTCGACCGGGGAGTGTCGCCGAGGTTCATGAGGACGAACCGGGAGGCGTTCCAGAGCTTGTTGGCGAAATTGCGGGCGCCGGCGGTCCATTCCTCATGGAGGAAGATGTCCTGCCCGGTGGCGTGCTCGGCCAGCATGAACCGCAAGGCATCGGTGCCGTAACGGTCCATCAGGTCCAGGGGGTCCACGACGTTGCCGAGGGACTTCGACATCTTGCGGCCCTGGGCGTCCCGGACGATGCCGTGGACGAAGACCCACTCGAACGGGACGTCGCCCATGAAGTGCAGGCCCGCCATGATCATGCGGGCAACCCACAGGTGGATGATCTCGTAGCCGGTGACGAGCACCGAGGTCGGATAGAAGTAGTCGAGGTCCGGCGTCTGCTCCGGCCACCCGAGGGTCGAGAACGGCCAGAGCTGGCTCGAGAACCAGGTGTCGAGGACGTCGGGGTCCTGCCGCGGTTTGGCGGCCCCGCAGGAGCAGCAGTGCTCCGGGTCCTCGAGGGCGGCCCAGGCCTCCCCGCAGACGTCGCAGTAGAAGACGGGGATCCGGTGCCCCCACCAGAGTTGCCGGGAGATGCACCAGTCCCGGATCTGGTTCATCCAGTTGAGGTAGTACTTCGTCCAGCGCTCCGGGTAGAAGCGGGTCTTGCCCGACTCCACCGCCTCGATGGCCGGGCGGGCGAGGGGCTCCATCCGGACGAACCACTGCTCCGAGAGCCAGGGTTCGACGATGGTCTTGCAGCGGTCGCACCGGGCGATGGCGTAGCGGTGCGGCGTGGTGCCGACGATGAGGCCCATCTCGTCCAGCGCCGATCGGACCGCCTCACGGGCGTCGTAGCGGTCCATGCCGGCGAAGCGGCCCCCGTGCTCGTTCACCCTGGCCCGGGTGTCGAAGATGTTGATCTTCTCCAGGCCGTGGCGCTCGGCGATCTCGAAGTCGGTCTGGTCGTGGGCGGGGGTGACCTTGACCGCACCGCTCCCGAAGGAGGGGTCCACCGCCTCGTCGGCGACGATGGGAAGGCGTCGCTGCTCGAAGGGGTGGATGGCGTGGCGGCCGACCAGGGCGGTGTAGCGCTCGTCGGAGGGGTTCACGGCGATGGCGACGTCGCCGAGCATGGTCTCGAGCCGGGTCGTGGCGACGCTGATGGCGTCGCCTTCATCCGCGTCGCCTGCGGCCCCCTCCAGCGGGTACCGGAACTCGACCAGCTCGCCGTCGTGGTCGCTGTGGTCCAACTCGACGTCCGCGATGGCGGTGCCGCAACGGGGACACCAGTTGATGATGCGGTTGCCCCGGTAGATGAGGCCCTCGTCGAACAGGTCGACGAACACCCTGCGCACGGCCCTGGACAGCCCCGGGTCCATCGTGAAGCGGATGCGCCCCCAGTCGCAGGAGCAGCCGAGGCGCTTGAGCTGGGCGACGATCCGGTTCCCGTACTGCTCACGCCATTCCCACACTCGTGCGATGAACCCCTCCCGCCCCAGGTCGAGGCGGCTGAGGCCCTGCTTGGCAAGTTCCCGCTCGACGACGTTCTGCGTGGCGATGCCCGCATGGTCCGTACCGGGGATCCAGAGGGCTTGGAACCCCTGCATACGCCGCCACCGCACGACAATGTCCTGGAGCGTCTCGTCCAGGCCGTGGCCCAGGTGCAGGGCGCCGGTGATGTTGGGCGGGGGCATGACGATGGTGAACGGCACTGCGGCGGGGTCGGGCCCCGCGTCGAAGTAGCCGCCCTCCTCCCAGAACCGGTAGAGGCGGTCCTCGACCTCGTGGGGGTCGTAGACCTTCGGCAACTCGGACATCGGCGCCAGTGTAGCGGAGGGCCCCCGGGGCTCCGCCCGACGGGGTTGGCGCGACCGGGCTCCCACCATTACCAACGCCGATGCCCTCGCCATTTCACCGCGTAGTCATTGGATCCAGTCTACGCGGGCGAATGCGCCGTGGAATCCACGTCCTCTACCCCAAAAGGGGTACCGGATTTGGTCAGTGCTAGCTATTCATGAGAGAGCATTCATGACCGACTTTAGTGAAAGTAGTTCGTCGGGTTTCGAGTCGGCCCCATGTCGAGGCCGCACCAAGAGAGGGAGAAACGAATGCCCATGCCGAAGCTCGTCATGCCGTTTGCGGGAGGAATTGTCGGTGTCGCCGTCCTCGGCGCCGCCGCCTTCGGTCTCGCGTCGGGGGCTGGTAGCCACACCGATACCGGCAAGTCCAACCTGTCCGCCTCCACTGCCGCCAGCGGTCCCGCAGGGTCCGCCGGCGTCAAGGCCAACGCATCGATCGCCCCGGTCACCCTGCCCAGCACCGGCTCGGTCGTCGGCACCCTGCCCGTCATCCCGAGCGCCACCGGTGCCGTGAACTCGGCGACCGGTGCCGTCAGCGGGGCACTGAACGCCGCAACGGGTGCGGTCAACGGCGTCGTGAACTCGGCGACCGGTGCGGTCAACGGGGTCCTCAACACCGCCAAGGGCGCAGTCAACACCGCGACTGGTGCGGTCAACGGCGCCGTCGGGACCGTCAACGGCATCGTCGGCGGCGTGCTGCCGGGCGTGCTCCCCTCCGCAAGCGCGTCGGCCGGCGCCGGCGTCTCCACCGGGTCGAACAAGGCAGCCGTCACCGGCTTCCTCACCCAGCTCCCCGCCGCGGACCTGACCTCGCTGCTCGGTCACCTGCCGGTTGCGGTCCCGAACATCGCGGGCCTCGTCGCCAACCCGACGTCGATCCTCGGCGCCCTCCCGCTGCCCGACCTGCAGTGGCTGATGAACACCCTGCCGATCGCAGTCCCCACGGGCCTGTCCGGCCTGCTGGGCAACCCCACCGGCCTGCTGGGCAACCTGCTGCCGACGCTCACGTCGCTGCTGGGCAACCCCACCGCCCTGCTGAGCGACCCGACCTCGCTGCTGGGCAACCTGCCGATCGGTGACCTCAACGGCCTGCTCTCGGGCCTGCCCGTGCCGGTCACGAGCCTCACCCAGCTCCTCAACAACCCCACCGACCTGCGCTTCCTGCTCTCGAACTTGCCCGTCCAGGTCCCCGGGAACCTGCTCCCGTAGTAGTCCTTGTCCAAGACCGGCGGCCCTTCGGGCCGCCGGTCTTTGGTATGGGATAAGGGGTTTTGCGAAGGTCGCTGCAGGCGTGCTAGGCGGAGCGCTCGCCCCGCTCCGGGCGCTTCGGGCGCTCGGCGGTGCGGGGGACGAGGGTGGGGTTGACTTTCTCCAGGACGGTGTCCTTGTCGATCACGCACTTGCCGACGTCCTTGCGGGACGGCAGGTCGTACATGACGTCGAGCAGGACCTCCTCCATGATCGCCCGCAGGCCCCGGGCGCCGGTGCCCCGCAGCATCGCCAGGTCGGCGATGGCGGCCAGCGCGTCCTCCGAGAACTGCAACTCGACCCCGTCGTACTCCAGCACCTTCTTGAACTGCTTGACGAGGGCGTTCTTGGGCTTGGTCAGGATCTCGATGAGGGCCTGGCGGTCCAGGTTGTGGACGTAGGAGATGACCGGGAGGCGGCCCACGAACTCGGGGATGAGCCCGTACTTCAGGAGGTCTTCGGGCAGCACCTGGGCCAGGATCTCGCCGATGTTCTTGTCCTCCCGCTTGCGGACGTCGCCCCCGAAGCCGATCCCCCGGGCCCCGACGCGGGACTCGATGATCTTCTCCAGCCCGGCGAAGGCACCGCCGCAGATGAACAGGATGTTCGAGGTGTCGATCTGGATGAACTCCTGGTGGGGGTGCTTGCGTCCCCCCTGGGGCGGCACGCTGGCCGTGGTGCCCTCCAGGATCTTGAGCAACGCCTGCTGGACGCCCTCGCCCGAGACGTCCCGGGTGATGGAGGGGTTCTCGGACTTGCGGGCGATCTTGTCCGCCTCGTCGATGTAGATGATCCCGGTCTCGGCCTTCTTGACGTCGTAGTCGGCGGCCTGGATCAGCTTCAGCAGGATGTTCTCGACGTCCTCGCCCACATAACCGGCCTCGGTGAGGGCCGTGGCGTCGGCGATGGCGAAGGGGACGTTCAGCATCTTGGCCAGCGTCTGCGCCAGGAGCGTCTTGCCGCAGCCCGTGGGGCCGAGCAGCAGGATGTTGGACTTCTGGAGCTCGACGTCGCCGTCACGGCGGTTGTCGGCCTGGATGCGCTTGTAGTGGTTGTAGACGGCCACGGAGAGGATCTTCTTGGCCTGCTCCTGGCCGACGACGTAGTCCTTCAGGAAGTCGTAGATCTCCCGGGGCTTGGGGAGCTCCTCCAGCTTCAGCTCCGGTGACTCGGTGAGCTCCTCTTCGATGATCTCGTTACAGAGGTCGATGCACTCGTCGCAAATGTAGACGCCCGGTCCGGCGATCAGCTTCTTGACCTGCTTCTGTGATTTGCCGCAGAAGCTGCATTTGAGCAGATCACCTCCATCGCCGAACTTCGGCATCCCCTCACTCCCCTCCGTCGGCTAGGCGGTTGCTATGGCTAAGCCGTTACTTCTTCGAGTTGCTCAGCGAGGACGTCGGACTGCTCTCGGGCTGTGATGATCTGATCGATAATACCGTACGCCAAGGCCTGCTCGGAGTTCATGATGAAGTCTCTATCGGTGTCCCGGGAGACCTTCTCAAGCGTCTGGCCGCTGTGCGTGGCGAGGATCTGATCCAGCAGCGCCCGCATCCGCAGGATCTCCTTGGCGTGAATCTCGATGTCCACCGCCTGGCCACCGAGGCCCCCCACTTCGGGCTGGTGGATGAGGACCCGGGAGTTCGGCAGGGCGAAGCGCTTGCCCTTCTCCCCCGCCGCCAGCAGCACGGCCGCCGCACTGGCCGCCTGGCCGATGCAGAGGGTCGCCACGTGGGGCTTGATGAACTGCATGGTGTCGTAGATGGCCAGCAGTGCCGTGATCGACCCGCCGGGCGAGTTGATGTAGAGCCAGATGTCCCGATCGGGGTCCTCGGACTCGCAGAAGATGAGCTGGGCGGTCACGAGGTTGGCGACGTTGTCGTCGATCGGGGTCCCCAGAAAGATGATGCGGTCCTTGAGCAGGCGCGAGTAGATGTCGAACGACCGCTCGCCGCGGTTGGTCTGCTCAACGACGACGGGCACGAGGTAATTGTTCATCCAAACCGCTCCTTGCTTTGGGTGGTAGTGGAGACCGATCAGCCTTCTGTGGTGGCTTCGTCGGTGATGGTGGCTTGCTCCACGAGATAGTCGAGCACCTTTCTTCGAAGGATATCACCGGCCAGAGCCTCAACCCGGCCTGCCTGGACGACGTCCCGGAGCAACTCCTCGGGCGTCTTGCCGGCCCTGGCGGCGAGATGCTCGACTTCATCGTCGAGTTCCGCCCGGGTGACGTTCATTCCTTCGGCCTTGGCGATCTCGTCAAGGAGGAAGTCCGCGCCGATCGACCGCTCCGCGGCACGGTGCTGGGCCGCTCGCAGCTCGCCCTCGGTCATCTTCAGCACGTCGAGGTAGTCCGGGAGGCTCATGCCGTGCTGGCCGACCTCCCGCATCAGGGAGGCCATCCGGGCCTCGGCCTCGGCCTCGACGAGGCTCTCGGGCACCGGGACCTCTGCCAGGTCGATCAGCTCGTCGAGGAGGCGGTTGCGAACCTCACGGTCCGCCTGCACGCCTTTGTACTCCTCGATGCGGTCCCGGATCTCGGTTTCCAGCTCCTCGATCGTGTCGAACTCTGAGGCGGTCTTGGCGAAGTCGTCGTCGATCTCGGGCAAGCGCTTGGCGTTGACCTCCTTGACGATGACCGCCATCGTCACCTCCTTGCCACCGTGCTCCTTGCTGAGGGCCTGCGGGAGGGTCGTGTTGAACTTGAGGATGTCGCCGGCGCCCTTGCCAGCCAGCTCCGCGTCCAGTTCGGGGGCGAGGGTCCCGGCTCCCACCTCGTAGAGGAAGTCGTTGGCGCTCGCCTCGTCGATCTTTTGGTCGTGGATGCTCGTCATGACGTCGATGAGGACGTGGTCACCGGTCTCGGCGTTGCGCGACACCGGGTCGAGGGTGGCGAACCGCTTGCGG
>DASPZW010000240.1:0-5668 GCA_035636055.1 Actinomycetota bacterium | reverse complement strand
AGGTACACGGGCTGGCCAGGCACCTCGGCGATGATCCCACCGAACGGGTCGAGCACGACGGCGAAATCGAGGAGGCCGGGCTTCACGTCGAGGGCCTTGCGCAGCGATGACTCGATGTTCGCCCGCTCGCCGCGCACCACGTAACGCTTGAGGTCGGCGTCGGCGCCGATGTTGACGACCCGGTCGTCGATGGCCCCGACCCGGGAGATGTAGAGGGCGACGGCCCCCGGTGCCGCCAGCCCTACGCGGGCACTGTCCTCGCGCTGGAGCGCGTCCGAAACGGCCCGCTGCGTCAGGAGGGCAGCAACGGTCAGGGGTACCACGACGATTCCGATAAAGAAAAGGAACAGCTTAGACTGAAGCGACAAAACGGCACCCTTCGCGCGGTTTTCTTTTGCCCGCCTATCACCTAGTTTCGTCGGAGGGTTGCGTGAAGAACTTTACCTAGTGCCACCTTTTGGTCAGGGGCGGCCCGGCGAGGGCGCCTGTCATACTGTGGGGCAGAACCTGCCACGCTCGGTCGTCCATCTTGTCAACATTCATGTAGGGAGAGTGAAGCAGTGCCCACGTATGAGTATGTGTGCACATCCTGCGGGAATCACTTCGACACGGTCCAGAGCTTCTCTGACCCGCCGTTGGAGCGCTGCGAGATCTGCGGCGGACAGCTCCGCCGGGTCTTCCACCCTGCCGGCATCCTGTTCAAGGGATCGGGTTTCTACTCGACGGACAACCGCCGCGCCGGATCGTCCGGCAGCAAGGCCAAGCCCGGCGACAAGCAGGGTGACCAGCAAGGCGAGAAGCAGTCCAAAAATGCGAAATCATCGGAGTCGTCCCGCTCCGATTCGGGCCGTTCGGATTCGGGGTCCCGTTCCGACTCCGGCTCTTCTTCGGCAAGCAAGACAACCGCCGAGAAATCGGCCTGACGGCGGGTGGCTGGCCGGGTTTCCGCCGAGCTCGGCCTGTTCGGCGGCTCGGGTTTTTACAGCTTCCTCGACGGCGCCATCGAGCGGGCTGTCCACACTCCCTACGGTCCCCCATCGGATCGGGTTGCGATCGGCGAGGTGGGCGGCCGGCGCGTCGCCTTCCTGCCGAGACACGGCCGCAACCACACCATCCCACCGCACCGCATCAACTACCGCGCCAACCTGTGGGCCTTCCGCGAGCTCGGGGTCACCAGGGTGCTGGCTCCCTGCGCTGTCGGCTCGCTACGCCGGGACCTCGCACCCGGGACCTTCGTCATCTGCGACCAGATTGTGGACCGGACGTCCGGGAGGCCCGACACGTTCTACCACGGGCCGGTCGTCACCCACGTGGGCTTCGCCGACCCGTACTGCCCCGAACTGCGCTCACTCGCCGCCGATCAGGCGGTGACGGCGGGCATCCCTTCCGTGGCGGAGGGGACCGGGGTCGTGATCCAGGGACCGCGCTTTTCGACAAGGGCCGAGAGCGCCTTCTACGCGGCGCAGGGCTGGCATGTCGTCGGCATGACGCAGTACCCCGAGGTCGTGCTCGCCCGTGAACTCGAGATGTGCTTCCTCAACATCTCCCTCGTGACCGACTACGACGTCGGGCTGGAGGGCGTGCCGCCGGTGAGCACGCAGGAGGTGGTCCGGATCCTCCAGCACAACAACGAGACCCTGCGGCGCTTCCTCGCGGACCTGATCCCGCAGATCCCCGAGGCTCGCGGCTGCCCGTGCGGCTCCGCCCTTGCCGACGCCCAGCTCTGACAATGGACCCTGACCGAGCCAAGCTGGCGGAGCTCATGATCCTGGCCGCCGCGTTCCTCGAGGCCGACCCCACGTACGGCGCCACCAAGCTCAACAAGGCTCTCTTCTTCAGCGACCACCTCCACTACAAACGCTACGGCGCTCCCGTCAGCGGGGTCACCTACGAGCGGCTCCCCCGGGCCCCCGCCCCCCGGGAGGTCCTGGCAGTACGCCAGCGCTTGATCGACGACCAGGACGCGGCGCTGGAGGTGCGGGGCTACCTCGGACACTTGCAGCAGCGGCTCGTCCCCCTGCGGGAACCGGAGCCGGGGACGTTTTCCGACTCGGAGCTGACCCTGGTCGCCGAGGTATGCGAGGCCCTGCGGGGCCATTCGCATACCAACGTCCCGGGCTGGCAGCTTGCCGCCGAGCGGGAGGAGATCCCGTACGAGTCCGCCTTCCTCTCGACCTCGACGCCCAACCGGGCAGAGCTCGACCGCGGCGCCAAGCTTGCGGCGGACCTCGGCCTCGCCGGTCCCGGGTCCGGCGGGGCTCGGCGGCGCCCGAACGTTGGCGGGGAACCACCACGGCGCAGCATCGCCTACGAATGCCGGCTGGACGAGCTGCGGGCGACCTACCCGAGGGCAGACGAGGTGCTGGACGGCATCGCCTGGGCCTGCGCCCGGTGGCCCGACGGCTTCCACCGGATTCCGGGCACCCGCCTGCACCTGCTCAAGACGGAGTGGCCGATCCCCTCGTTGGGTACCTGGTTCACGCTGGACGACGACACCCGGTGCACCATCTGGGCGGTCGAGGAGTGCCTGCCCTATGTGCCCGAGGAGGATGGGACGGACTGACACCATGCTGCGGCGACCCTTCGGCCCCTCGCACGTCATGGTCCCGGTCATCGGCCAGGGGACCTGGACCATGGAGCGCAACCCGACGGAGTCCATCGCCGCCCTCCGGCGGGGGCTGGAGCTCGGGCTGACGCACATCGACACCGCCGAGATGTACGGGGCCGGGAGGGTGGAGGAGGTGGTCGGCGAGGCCATCCGCGGCAGGCGCGACGAGGTCTTCCTGGTGTCCAAGGTCCTGCCGATCAACGCCACGGCCCGGGGCACAGTCGAGGCATGCGACCGGAGCCTCCGCCGCCTGCGCACCCACTGGCTCGACGTCTACCTGCTCCACTCCCCCAGCTACCACCCGTTCGAGGAGACCCTCAAGGGATTCCGCGAACTCATGGACCTGGGCAAGATCCGCGCCTTCGGGGTGTCGAACTTCGACCTGGACCGGCTGGACGAGGCGCTCGCCCTGTCGCGGCCCGAGGGCATCGCGTGCGACCAGGTGCTGTACCACCTGAAGGACCGGTGGATCGAGCACGGGCTCATCGAGCACTGCTCATCCGTCGACGTCGCGGTCGTCGGCTACAGCCCCTTCGGCCAGGGCGATTTCCCTGCCGGCCACCCGGTGCTGGCGGAGATCGCGGCCGCCCACCACGCGACGCCCCGCCAGGTGGCTCTCCGGTTCCTCACCCGATATCCGGGGACGTTCACTATCCCCAAGTCCTCCACCGTCGCCCACGTGGGGGAGATCGCCGGGGCGGCAACCGTCGAACTGGACGAGGACGATATCGCCCGCATCGACGCCGCCTTTCCCCTCGGCCCTGTCGAAGCGGGCCTCCCGAGGCTGTAGGCCTCCCGGTTCCTACGCGCGGGCAACTGGCTACCGCTCCAGCGCCTCCTTCAGGTTGGCGAGGCAGGCCACCTCTTCGGCCATCGACCTGGCGATCATGCCGCTCATCAGCCGCATAGGACCACGGGGCTTGAGGTCGAGGCCGAAACGAACCGTGGTGGCACCTGGCGCCGGCTCGCTCAGCTCGAACGATCCCGTGGGCCGTGCCGGGCCGGCCACCACCTCGAAGGCGATCCTCGTGGACGGGCTCAGCTCCGTGATGCGGTAGTCGCCGGCGATCCGCTTGCCCCGAGGGCCCTTCATGCCTTGGGCGTAGACGGCCCCCACCGCCGGTCCACCGGCCGGCGGGGAGATGTCGAGGACGCCGGGGCGCCACCTGGGATTGTTGGTGCCGTCGGCCAGGAACTGGAAGACTTCGTCGATGGGCCGTTGGACGGTCACGGTGTTGGTGGCGCTGGGCATGGCAACTATCCCCTCTCTCCTGCGTGGGTATCGGATTGCTCATCGTGCGGTAGGCATTCGGCGCGGCGGGCGGCGAGGTAGCGGGACTCGGCGTCATTGGTGACGAGCGCCAGGGCACGCTCGTAGTCCACGGCCGCCTCCCCCTGCCGCCCGAGCCTTCGGAGGAGGTCGGCCCGGGTCGCCCACAGCAGGTGGTAGCCGTCGAGGGCCTGCGACGCGACGAGTTCGTCGACGGCGGCCATGCCCTCCTCCGGCCCTCGGGCCATGGCGAGGGCCACCGCCCGGTTGAGCCTCACCACCGGGGACGCGTCGACGCTGGCCAGGGCGTCGTACAGCCCCACGATGCTCGGCCAGTCGGTCTCCTCCCAACTGGGGGCCGTGGCATGGCAGGCGGCGATCGCCGCCTGGAGGGTGATCGGGCCGGGCGGTCCGGCCAGGCGTGCCCTCCGGAGTGCGTCGTTCCCGGCGGCAATGCGTGCCCGGTCCCAGCGGGAGCGGTCCTGATCGGCGAGGAGGACGACGTTGCCCTCCCCGTCGGTGCGGGTGGCGAGGCGGGAGGCCTGGTAGCTCATGAGGGCCAGGAGCCCGAGGATCTCCCCCCCGCCCGGCAGCAGCTGGGCCAGTAAACGCCCCAGCCGGATGGCCTCCTCGCAGAGGTCGGGCCGGGTGAGGTCCGGACCTTCGGCGGCGGTATGGCCCTCGTTGAAGACCAGGTAGACCACCCGCAGGACGCCGGGGAGCCGCCCGGGCCACTCGTCCCGGTTGGGCACGGAGAAGGCGACGCCCGCCTCTGTGAGCGTGCGCTTCGCCCGCACGATGCGCTGGGCGACGGTGGCCTCGGGCTGGAGGAACCCCCGTGCCACCTGGCGGGTGGACAGCCCGGCGACCATTCGCAATGTCAGGGCGGCCTGTGCCTCGATCGGCAGGAGGGGGTGGCAGCAGACGAACACGAGCCGGAGCCGGTCGTCGGCCATCGGCCCGGCGCCGGACCGTTCGTGGGTTCGGCTGCCGCTTCTTCTTCAGCCTCGGCGTCACGGGTCAGTACCGCCGCCGCGTGCAGGCGGGCGCTTGCCCGGGAGACATCCCGGAGATGGTTGCGGGCGCGGTTGCGGGCCGCAGTCATCAGCCATGCCCCCGGCGTGTCGGGGACGCCGCTGAAGGGCCACCGGGCGAGGGCGCTCACCAGCACGTCCTGGACGATCTCCTCTGCATCGTGGAGGTCCCCCACGATGCGGGCGACGGCGCCAACGAGCACCGGCCATTCCCGCCGGAAGCAGTCCTCGAGCACCTCGTCCAGGTCGCTCACGGCAGGCGCCCCTGCGAATCCACCGGGAGGACCCGGACGTCGCCGAAGGTGGCCTCCGGGCACGAGCGCGCCACGCGGAGGGCGGCGTCCATGTCGGGCACCGAGATGAGGAGCCAGGCGTGGACGCGACCCCCCACCTCGGCGGGCATGTCGATGAGCGCCGTGTCGCCCCGGCTCGTGCGCAGCCGCAGCACGGGGCCGTCGATGTGGCCGCCCTCCCGCAGCACCCCCGCGTCGCGCAGGCGCGCCACCCAGGACGTCAGACGCCCCGTGCGGAGTCCCAGCTCCCCCGCCGAGGCGGAGCGGCCCCCGTCACCGGAGACCAGGAGGACGGCATCCATTGGGCGGGCTCTCACAGGCTCTAGGTGAGCGAGCAGAAAGTATTGAGAATGATTCTCGCCAAAAAGGGGCCGCTGTAGTGCCCCCAGACGCGCGATCCGGCCCGTCCCCAAGCAAAATGACCTGCTCCGGAGACGCGGGTGTCTGAAAATGCCACTTCCTG
>DASPZW010000239.1:0-7741 GCA_035636055.1 Actinomycetota bacterium | reverse complement strand
ATCGCGACGCAGCTTGCCGCACGGCTGGGGATCACCCGGGTGATCTCGACGGACGCCATCCGGGAGGTGCTCCGGGCAGCGTTCTCGCAGAAGCTGATCCCGACGCTGTACGTCTCCTCGTTCAACGCCGACGAAGCGCTCCGGGTGCCGATCTCCTCGCCCTCCGAGCAGCTGATCGTGGGGTTCCAGGAGCAGGTCACCGCAGTCTCGGTGGGGATCAAGGCGCTGATCGCCCGTGCGCTCGAGGAAGGAACGGATATCATCGTTGAAGGCGCCCATGTCGTTCCGGGATTTCTGGAAGGCTGGGAGGAAGAGTTCGACCAGGCAGTGCTGGTGCCGGTCGTCATCGCCGTCTCAGACGTCGAGATGCACCGATCCCACTTCGCCATGCGAGCGCTCGAGACCCGGTCGCGGCCCCGGGACCGCTACCTGACCCATTTCGAGAAGATTCGGGCGCTTCAGGACTACATCGTCGGTTTGGCAGGACGGGCGGGTGCGCCGGTGGTCGAGATGTTCGACCTCGACTCCACGCTCCAGCAGATCGCAGCCATCGTCGTGGCCAAGGCGCTCGAGAAGGCACAGGCCCGGACGGAGGTCGAGCCGCTGGTCGCGGCAGCAGGTAGCGAGCCGGACGCCGCTGTGGGCGGGGTCGGGAACGGGGTAGGCGGAACTTCCAGGGTACGCACCACCACCAAGGTCCCACGCCTCAAGAGTTGGGAACTGCTGGCAGGAAGAAGAAAGGGGTAGAACCTTCAAGGTCGGACCCATGTTTGGACGATATGCAAAAGTGAGTGGCGCCCCGGACCTCCGGGGAGGATGCCAGGCCCACACCCTCGAACACCTCCGCACCCTCGGGCCGTTGCGGACGGGCACATCAGCGCCGGAGCCGTCGGCGCCGATCAATCGCAGCCGATGTGCCCATCAGACGTCAATTCGCCCCACCCTCTCAAGTGGGGGCCGACCGAACAACAGAAAGGAGGCGGGAACGAATGGATGAGTCCCCTTCGCAGAACCAGATACAAAACCGGGCCATGCTCGCCGGAAAGCTCGTTTCCGAGCTCCAAGCGATCGCCGAGCAGGTGGGGGTCAAGGAGCCAAAGAAGCGCAAGAAGGCGGAGCTGATTGACGCCATCCTCGGCACGGCACCCCAAGCTCCTGGTGGGGCTCCCAGCGCGGCTCCCACTGGGCCCCCGAGCGGGGCTCTGAGCGGTGCCGCCGAAAGCAACGGAGGCCCAGCGGGTGCTGGCCCCGGCACGACCCAGGAGTCGCCCCCCAACGGGGCAGCGGGCAACCGAGGCCACTGGAGGGCGGCACGCGGGGAGGCGGCGCAAGCCCAGCTTCCGCAGACGGAGCCCCACGAGCCCCAGCCCGCGCACGAGCCGGGTGCGGCCCCTGAGCACTCCGAACGCGCCACCGGCGCCGAAGGTGCACCGGAGCGTGCTGCAGCCGGCGTGCCCGCGGGCCCCGAGGCCCTGGGCGGCCCCGCCACCGTGTCGCAGGCTCCGGCACCGCCCTCCGGCGACTACGTCGCCCTCGTCCCGGCTCAGCCCGGTCAGGGCGGCCCGGCGACGAACGGCGACATGCCGGCGCCTGCTCCCACGGGCGTCGAGCCCTCCCACGAGACCGATTCGTCCCAGGCCACCACCCAAGCAGGCACCGAGGCGTCCACCCAGGCGCCGCCCGACACCCGGCCGGAGTACCGCCGGGAGGGCGAGGGTGTCCGGGAGCGTGACCGAGGACGGCGGCGCCGCCGGCGTGAGCGCGGCGGCGACCGCCCCGAGCGGCCCGGCGACCGTCAGCCCGAGCGCCAGGAGCGCATCGTGGACCGGCCCGACCGCCAGGGCGAGCGGCCCGACCGTTTGGGTGAGCGCCAGGAGCGCATGGACCGGCCCCGCCGGGAGGCCGACTTCGACGACCCGGGAGACCTCGAGGTCCGCACCGGCGTCCTGGACGTCCTGCCCGAGGGCTACGGCTTCCTCCGGACCAGCGGCTACCTGCCGGGCCAGGAGGATGTCTACGTGTCACTGTCGCAGGTGCGCCGAGCGCAACTGCGGCGGGGCGACCACATCACGGGTGCCGTTCGCAGGCCCAAGGAGGGGGAGAAGTACCAGGCCCTCGTCCGCATCGACAAGGTCGACGACCTGCCTCCGGAGGAGATCGTCGGCCGGAAGTGGTTCGAGAAGCTGACCCCGCTCTACCCGGAGGAGCGCCTCCACATGGAGCTCGACGAGAACCCCGGCCAGATCACCCAGCGGATCATCGACCTGGTGGCGCCGATCGGCAAGGGCCAGCGGGGCATGATCGTGTCGCCGCCGAAGGCGGGCAAGACGACGATCATGAAGCAGATCGCCAACTCGATCACGACGAACAACCCCGAGTGCCACCTCATCGTCCTGCTCGTGGACGAGCGGCCCGAAGAGGTGACCGACATGCAACGGTCGGTGGAGGGGGAGATCGTCTACTCGACCTTCGACCGCCCCTCCGAGGACCACATCCAGGTCACCGAGCTCACCCTCGACCGGGCCAAGCGCCTCGTCGAGCTGGGCAATGACGTCGTGATCCTGCTCGACGGCATCACCCGGCTGTCCCGGGCCTACAACCTGGCGACCCCCGCCTCCGGACGCATCCTGTCCGGTGGTGTCGACTCGACGGCCCTCTACCCGCCGAAGCGGTTCTTCGGCGCCGCCCGCAACATCGAACAGGGGGGAAGCCTGACGATCATCGCCACGGCGCTCGTCGAGACGGGCTCCCGGATGGACGAGGTGATCTTCGAGGAGTTCAAGGGCACCGGCAACTGGGAGCTCAAGCTCGACCGCCGGGCGTCCGAGAAGCGGATCTTCCCGGCCATCGACATCCAGGCCTCGGGGACCCGCAAGGAGGAACTCCTGCTGGGCAAGGAGGAGCTGGCCCTGGTCTGGAAGCTCCGCCGGGTGCTGCACGCCCTCGACGGCACGGCGGCCCTGGAGCTGCTGGTCGACAAGATGCGCCAGACCAAGGGCAACATGCAGTTCCTGAAGGAGATCCAGAAGGTGCAGATCGGCGACTGACGGGGGGCTCGGTAGCTGGGCGGCATTTTGTACGGAAAACGCTAGTTTTCACGCCCACGAGCGACCCCCGTCGGTGGGACCTGCACAGCGGCTCAACACGCCGGAGGCTAACCGGCAGAATATATCAGATATCCTGGCCGAACGCCTCGAATATGGTCAGCGCCCGGTCACGAGGGCGGTCGAGCTACCATGGGGCCGCAACCTATCCATTCCAAAAAGCTCATAGAGGCGAGAGAAGCGAGGCAACCATGAAGACGGGCATCCATCCCGATTACGTGACGGCGAGCGTCCGGTGCTCGTGCGGGAATACGTTCGAGACCAGGTCGACCAAGTCGGAGCTCAAAGTCGAGATCTGTTCACAGTGCCACCCCTTCTACACGGGCAAGCAGAAGCTCGTGGACACCGGTGGCCGCGTCGAGCGCTTCGAGAAGAAGTACGGCCGCCGCGCAGCCCAAGTCTGATCCTGTAGGTGCCGGACAAGCCGTCCATCGGGGGCCAGGCTCTCGTCGAAGGAGTGATGATGCGGGGCCCCCGGCGCTGGGGCCTCGCAGTTCGGCGCCCGGACGGCGGGATCTCGTCGGAGACCCACCCCCTCCCATGGCCTGCGGACGACCACCCGTGGCTGCGGAAGCCCCTCATGCGGGGAGTGTTCGTGCTGGTGGAGTCGTTGGCCATCGGCATGCGGGCGCTGAGGATCTCCGCCGCCTACTCGGTGAACGCCAGGTTTGGTGATGATGACCCTCAGGTTGCCGAGGGGGGTCCAGGGGGGAGTAGCAGCCTCCCGGGGCGCAGCGGAGGGGATCAGGCTGCGAATCCCCCCTGGGATGTGGAACGCTCCGCAGGAGCGGACGACATCTGGAAACCAAACGAGAAACAGCTCGGCTGGACCATGGGGATTGCCATGGCCGTGTTCGCCGCCGTGTTCATCGCCGCCCCGGCGCTGGCCACCAAACTGGGGGGCCACGCGATCGGCGTCAACTCCTCGGTGCTGCAGAACCTCATCGAAGGGGGGATCCGGCTCGGCTTCTTCCTCGGCTACATCACGTTGATCTCGCTCATCCCCGACATCCGCCGTGTGTACCAGTACCACGGGGCCGAGCACAAGACGATTGCCGCCTACGAGAATGGCGATCCGCTCGAACCTGAGGCCGTCGACCGCTACTCGACGCTGCACGTGCGATGCGGGACGAACTTCCTGTTCATCGTGCTCTTCCTCACGATCGTCGTCGGGCTCGGTCTGGACTTCGTCCTCCCCCATTTCCTCCCGCTGACCATCGCGGCGAGGGTCCTCGCCATCCCGCTGCTGGCCGCCTTCGGCTATGAGATCATCAGGGCCGCCTCCCGCGACGAGCACTCCCTCGTGTTCCGCGTCGCCAGCCTCCCCGGCCTGGCGCTGCAGAAGATCACGACTCGCCCCCCCGACCTGGAGCAGATCGAGGTGGCGATCAGGGCCATGGAAGCGGTGATCGCCGCCGAGGCGCAGGCGGAGGGATACCCGCAGGCGGTGCCGCACGAGGCATCGCAGAACGACTGAGGACAACCGTGCTGGAACGACTCGACCAAATCGAATCCCGCTACGAGGAACTGCAGGGGCGCCTCAGCGACCCGGCGGTCACCTCCAACCCCGACGCGCTCCGCGAACTCGGCAAGGCCAACGCCGAGATCGAGGAGATCGTCCTCACCTACCGGCGCTACAAGCAGGCCCTCGCCGAGGCGGCCTCGGCCCGGCAGATGAGCCAGGAGGAGACAGACAAGGAGATGAAGGCCCTGGCCGAGCAGGAGCACGACCTCCAGCTTGCGAGGGCATCGGACCTCGAGACCCAGCTCCGGGTACTCCTGCTTCCCAAGGACCCCAACGACGACAAGAGCGTGATCGTGGAGATCAAGGCGGGGGAGGGCGGTGAGGAGTCCGCCCTCTTCGCCGGCGACCTCTTCCGTATGTACCAGCGCTATGCCGAGCGCCGGGGCTGGAGCAGCGAGATCCTTTCCTCCCAGCCTTCCGACATGGGCGGCTTCAAGGACATCACGTTCGAGGTGAAGGGCAAGGGGGCGTACTCCCGCCTGAAGCACGAGGCCGGGGTCCACCGGGTCCAGCGGGTGCCCGACACGGAGTCGCAGGGCCGGGTCCACACGTCGGCCGCGGGGGTGCTCGTGCTGCCCGAGGCCGAGGAGTTCGACGTCCAGATCGATCCCCGGGACCTCGACATCGACGTCTACCACTCCAGCGGGCCGGGAGGCCAGTCGGTCAACACCACGGACTCGGCGGTGCGGATCACCCATCGGCCGACGGGGCTGGTCGTCGCCTGCCAGGAGGAGCGCTCGCAGCTCCAGAACCGGGAGAAGGCGATGCGCCTCCTGCGCTCACGCCTGTACCAGGCCGAGCAGGAGCGACGCCAGGCCGAGCTCGCGGCCACCCGCCGCAACCAGGTCCGGACGGTGGACCGCTCGGAGAAGATCCGAACCTACAACTTCCAGCAGGACCGGGTCACCGACCACCGCGTCCGCGTGACGGTCAACCAGCTGCCCACCGTCCTGGCCGGCGATCTCGACCGCTTCATCGACGCCCTGATCGAGAAGGAGCGTGCGGAGCAACTCGGCGCCGAGTGACCGGCGGGAGGCCCTGCGATGGGCCCGGACCCGCCTCGCTGCGGCCGTCGAGAGCCCGGCGGTCGAGGCTGAGATCCTCCTGGGCCACGTCCTGGGGCGCCCCCGCGCCGAGCTGTACGCCCACGCCGAGGACATCCTGGCACCGGGCGATGCCGCCCGCCTCGAGGAGCTGGTCGCCCGGCGGGCATCCGGCGAACCCCTCCAGTACCTGACGGGCCACCAGGGCTTCCGGCGACTCGACCTGCTGGTGGGCCCAGGCGTCCTCGTGCCACGCCCCGAGACCGAGATGGTCGTCGAGCACGCGCTCGGCCGCATCGCCGGCGTGGCGGCACCCGTGGTGGTCGATGTCGGAACCGGGTCCGGCGCCATCGCCCTGGCCGTGGCCACGGAGCGGCCCGACGCCACGGTCGTCGCGACTGAGGTGAGCTCGACCGCAGCCGCCTGGGCACGGCGCAACCTGGAGCGCTCGGGCGCCGCCAACGTCACGATCCTGGAGGGCGATCTCCTGAGCCCGCTCCCATGGTCGTTGCAGGCGGCGGTGGACCTCGTCGTGGCCAACCCTCCGTACCTCGCCGAGGCACAGCTCGCCACCGTGGCGGCGGACGTCCGTGACCACGAGCCCGTCCTCGCCACGGTGTCGGGGCCGACCGGTATCGAGGTGCCCGCCCGTGTGGTCGAGGAGGCGTTCCCGTGGCTGCGCCCCGGCGGGTGGCTCGTGATGGAGACGTGGCCGGGCCAGGCGGACGAGCTGCTGGCCCTCCTTGCCGCCCGCTACGAGGAGGCGGCCGTCCACCCGGATCTCGCCGGCTCCCTGCGCATCGCCGAGGGCCGGACCTCGGCCCGAACTTTGAGTCAGAACGCCAGGAAATAGGCACGTTTGACACAGAGTTGGTGACAACGGCCGGCCACTGACCGGAAAATTCCGCGTACGCTGGCTCACGTCGAGACCCCCTGCTTGGCCCGCGACCGACGCTTCGGCGGTGAGCGGGAGGAAGCCATTTGAGGCCGGGCCAGTTCCATGGTCGTAACGGGTCACGCGTTCCGCTACGCTCACCGCGGTTCGGGCGTCGGAGCGAGGAGGTGGTCGTGTTTCAGGGATGGCCGGAGGAGGCTCTGGAATTCTTCGAGGGGTTGGAGGCCGACAACTCCAAGGCTTACTGGCGGCGCCACAAGGCTACGTATGAGGCGGCGGTGCTCGCCCCAATGGAAGCCCTTCTCGACGAACTTCGGGAGCGATGGGGCGAGACCAGAGTCATGCGACCCTACCGAGACATCCGGTTCAGTGCGGACAAGTCCCCCTACAAAACCTTCATCGCAGCAATGGTGGGCCCCGGATACGTACAGCTCAACGCGAAGGGGCTCGGCGCTGGCGCAGGGATCTGGGAGGTGGCCCCTGACCAGCTTGAGCGCTACCGGAAGGGGGTGGACGAGCCCGTGTCCGGCGATGCGCTCAACGCGGTTGTCGCGGGGATCCGAGCGGCAGGCATTGACATCGCCGCCCACGAGACGCTCAAGACGGCCCCCAAGGGCTACGCCAAGGACCATCCACGGATCGAAATCCTGCGCCTCAAGGGCCTTGCCGCCTGGAAGGAGTGGCCTGCCGGCCCGTGGCTGGGTACGCCGGAGGCAGCGCAAAGGGTGGTGAGCTTCCTCGAGAATGCTGCGCCGCTCAACAACTGGCTCCAAGAGCACGTGGGTCCCTCGAACATGGCCCCCCAACGACGGTAGCTGCCGAAGGAAGCACCGCCGCCCTCCAGGGGCCGGAATCTCGATCCTGTCTGGCTGGGCGGTTTCATCGGTGGCGAAGCCGGCTGCTCTCCGAGACGTCGGCCTTGTCTCGGTGCACCGGGCGGCCGATACTATTTCGGGCTTCGTGGTCACCGGCTGGTCGTCCGGCCCTCGCCTCGCCTACGGAGATTGCCGCCGGGAAGGCCGCTGGCCCGGGTGCTGGAGCGAAACCCGCACGGACGTCACCCTTGACTGTCCCCCTGCCAGCACCTAGCATGCTCGCCACATGATTAAAGAGCCCACATCCCCTAAATGCAATCGTTCCCATGATTGCCGGGCGGAGCGGCGCTCGGGCGACC
>DASPZW010000238.1:0-5420 GCA_035636055.1 Actinomycetota bacterium | reverse complement strand
CAGGAAGTGGCATTTTCAGACACCCGCGTCTCCGGAGCAGGTCATTTTGCTTGGGGACGGGCCGGATCGCGCGTCTGGGGGCACTACAGCGGCCCCTTTTTGGCGAGAATCATTCTCAATACTTTCTGCTCGCTCACCTAGGACTGCGGTTACGCCATGCACCGGGGCATGGGGGAGATGTACGTGACGGACCCCGCTTCAAGGAGCACTATGAGGAGATCGCGCCCGGGCTCGCCCTATGGCTGAGCGATGCGATTTTGGCAAACGCCGACCGACAAAGGAACAAGGAGGGTAACGAGTGTTGATGGCGGAGGAACTCGCTTGGCGGCCATGAGGTCCCGTAAGGGACGCCGTGGCCTGGGCGCACGGCAGTACCTGAACGCCTGCCTGGCCGGCCTACTCGTTGGCGACCTCGTGCTGGAGGGCCGGGCGGCCCTCCAACCGAAGGATACCGTTGTCACCCTTGCCGGTACGGCCGCTGCCCCGGGGACGCTCGCCGGCGCAGCCCAGGTGGTGGCGGACAAGGGTCCCAAGATCAAGGCGATCCTCTCGGGGATGGATCGAGGGCTCCGCAGACACCTGGGACTGGGCACCTGGGATGCGGTCGTGGCAGCCTTGCCCGGCGAGACCAGGAGAGACGCCGTGATCGCAGGGCTGCGCGCTGCCGCCGAGGCCGATGACGAACTGGACCCGCGGACCGCCCTGCTGCTGTCGATGATGGGTCCGGCAAAACTGCTCGAAGTGGTGGCCCCCGAGCGTGGCCCCGCTCGAAGGCATGCCCGCAACCGCATCGACCACGGCCCGGATGGCACGCCCTTCGGGAGCATCGCCCGGACCGTGCGGAAGATCATCGCCGAGGATCAGGCGGCAAGCGCCGCGGCGACCATCGTCGTCGTCTCGGGCTGAGTGGACGCGGCGCCCACCGAGCGGCTTGCCGGGCTCGCTTGCTCAGTGCGGCCCGTGCTGGACGATCCCGACGGCGTTGCCTGCCGGATCGGCAATGGCTGCCAGCAGGCGCTCTGGCCCGTCCGGTGACGGGGCTTCGAGCACCCGGCCACCGTTGGCACGAACAAGATCCAGGCTCTCGTCGATGGTATCGACGTTGATCCACGCCACCAGACCACCGTCCGGGGCCACCGGCCGGTCGCTCACCCACTGGCCGATGAGGCCCGGCACCTCGAATTCGGGGTAGGGTCGTTCGATGCGCCAGCCGAAGACGGTCTCGTAAAATGCAGCAGACTGCACGACGTCGGTGGCGGGGATCTGCAGGTACGACAGCTGCCCGTGCGCCTGGCCGCTGGGGCTACCAGATTCCTCCTCGTCGTGCGATGTCATGGTGCGGTCCTTTCTTGGCGGAAAGCGGGAGGCTAGACTGGCGGCGGGCGAGCAGGTGCGACCAACGAGTAGCTCACGGCTTGAGGAGAAGACTGCAACCCCAGGGCGATGAACCCCAGTTGGAGAAACCCACGGCGCTGGTGGTCGAAGACGACACCTCCGTTGGTGGGATGGTGTGCTATTTCCTCGAGTTGCAGGGTATCCGGTGTTTGCACATCGTGGCCGCCGAGGAAGCCTGGGCCGTACTCGGCGATGGACCGATCGACATGGCGGTCATCGATGTCCGCCTCCGTGGCAAGGACGGCTGGTGGCTCCTCGAGCGCATGCGGGCGGACGACCGGTTCACCAAGATACCGGTGGTCGTCATGACCGGCTCCCGGGACAAAGCGCTTGCTGAGCGAGCCAGGCAGCTCGACAGCCAATGCCTCGTGAAGCCGTTCTCCTACGACGATCTGAACGAACGGCTTGACCGCGCTGCTAACGGTCAAAGACGCTGACGACCTCGACGTGGAACGTATGCGGGAACATGTCGACCGGGGTCACTGAGGTCAGGGCGTATCCCGCGCGCAGCAGCAGGCTCGTGTCCCGCCCGAGGGCTCCAGCGTCACAGCTCACGAGCACGACACGGGGCGCGCCGGTGGCCTGGATCGCCGCGACGCCCTCACTGCCGAGGCCTCGTCGACTTGGGTCGGCGATGACGAGGTCAGCCGCCGCGGGGCGCCACCGTGCCACGTCCGCGCAGACGATGGTCACGCCGTCGGAAGCGAGGTTGGTCTGCGCATCCGCGACCGCTTCCCTCGACGATTCGACAGCCGTGACGGCCCAGCCGGCTACGGCCAGGACGCCCGCGAAGAGGCCGACGCCGCTGTAGAGGTCGAGAGCGACGCCGGCCCGGTCCGTCCCCTGCGCGGCGGAACCGACGAGGGCAGCGAGCGCGTCCGCACCGTCGGGGCGGCTTTGAAAGAACGATCGAGCCGAGACCTGCCATCGACGACCGGCTGCGATCTCGTGCAGGTGGTCCCGATGGACGTCGTCCGGAACGGTGATGGGGGAGTCGTCCGGGCTGGGGGCAGCGAGGCGCTCCCCGGTGCGGGCGCCGCATCGAAGGACCACCTCGGTGGATGTGCCGTACCGGCCGTTGACGAGGAGGTCCTCGATGAGGGGGTGGGCCACGGCACAACTGTCGACCTGGACGACGGTATGCCCCCGAGCCCGGCGGTACCCGGCCCGACCGCCGGCGACGGCTGCCCGCAGCGTGGTGCGGTAGCCGGTGGCCGGCAGCTCGACCATGGGTTCCATCGGCGGCGCCTCAACCCCGGCCAGCCTCCGGAGGACGTCCTCGATGACCCCGCGCTTGAGGGCTCGTTGGCCGGCGAGCGTGACGTGTTGCCACTGGCAGCCGCCGCATCCCTGCGCTACCTGGGGACAGGACGGGGTCGTGCGGATCGGCGAGGGATCGAGCACCTCGAGCACCCGTGCCCGCACGTAGGTGGGGCGCTCGGCAAGCACGGACGCCCTGACCCGCTCACCGGGAAGGGCTCCGGAGATGAACACGGTCCGATGGGCGGCGTCGTGCGCCAGCGCCTCCCCCCTGGCGCCCACCGACGACGGGTGCGCCTCGAAGACCTCCGCACGACGGACCACGTCCCAGACACTAGCCGTTGCTCACCCGGGCCGACCTCTAGTACGAGCGAGGGGCTGCCCGTGGGGTCGAGCGCGGAGGTGAGTTGGCCTGAGGTGGCCCCTGCCGGACGGAGGGCGGCATCGAGGAAGCGGACGGTCTCCTGCCGCATGGCCGCCGCGTCCGGCGATGATCCGGTGTAGATGCCCATGTGATCACCGCCGGTCACGGTCAGCATGACCTTTGCCGCGACCTTGGCAACCTCGAAGACCTGAGTGGACCGGGGCAGCAATCCATACCTGTCGTTGGTGCCGACTGCCACCAGCAAGGAGCCGCCGGTGGGATCGCCCCAGGGTCCCGGTAGTACCGAGGGGATCTCGCCCGACAGCGACAGGTATGCCCGCACCCGCTGATCGGCATACGAAGGGTTGAGGGCAAGCAGGGCGACGTCCGTCCCCCCGTCGGAGTGGCCGGCGACGGCGATGCGCGCCGGATCGACCGGCCCTTCGCTCCCCGCCAGGAGCGAGCTGATGACGAACGACACGTCCCGGGCTTGGTCGGGGTAGTTGCTCACGGGGGAGCCCGCCAAGGTGTTGGCTGAGTCGGGGAACGTCGGGGCCGCAACCAGGTAGCCGGCGGCGGCCCACTCGTCGAGGAGCGGCTCGTAGGAGGTCGGGTTGACGTTCCAGCCGTGGGCGAAGACGACAAGGGGCAGCGGACCCGGACGCCCGCCCGGGCGGCGAATGACGGTGGTCAGCACCCGGCCGGCGTGGGCCGGGACGCCCCCGCGAGCAGGCGTGTCCCGGCTGGGATCAGCCAGGCTGACCGAAGCGCGCTGGACGGGGAAGGGGGGCGTTGGAGCCTCTGGAGTCGGACTCGGCGGGGCAGTCGGCCTCGCCGGCGGGGTCGTGCTCGGCGGCTGGTGCGAGACGCTGGCCGTTACCGCATTGCCGGGGTCGAGGGCCTCAATCCCCACGACGTTGACCGCCAGGGTGGCGATGCCCACCGCCACCCCCGCGAGAAGAGCGCGTGTCCCGAGACGGACCTGCCTCTGGTGGGTCACGGTCATGGCAGTGTAGTGCGCCTGGAGAGCACCGCCCAGGTGGTCGCGCAAGGTACTGGCGTGGATGGTTGCTGCGCTGATCGTCGTCCTCGTGGGCATCACCCGCGTCTACCTGGGTGCCCACTGGCCGATCGACGTGCTCGGCGGGTGGACGCGGTGCGCTGCGGTTGGCTCTCGTGTTGGCCACGGTCCAAGCCGTGCGGGGGGCTCGCCCCGGGCCTGGGGGCCAGTCGGGCCTACTCCCGCGAGCCTGGCAGACGGGTGCGTCCTGGCGGACCAGTGAGTCGCGGATCGACGAGATGGTTGCTCCGGTTGAACCCAAACCGCGCGCTGGCAGTGACGATGCGATGAGCGGCACCTGAGCCGGGTCGGTCGGCTCAGGTGCGTGACCAGGTCAAGCCGCGCTGGGGTCCCGAATGGTGAAGCAGCGCGTGTGGACGAAGTTGTTCGCGTCGTCGAACAGCCCGCTGGAGGCAATCAGGACGCTCACGGTCGAGCCGTCCTTGCACAGGAGGCGAGCCTTGTAGTTGTAGAGCGACTGTCCCCCGAGGAGCCGCTCGAGGATGTCGTTGATCACGTCGGCATCGGCGTGGAACTCCGTGATGCTGTGCCCCAGATATTCGTCCTCGGTGTATCCAAGCGGCTCATAGTCGGCTTTGTTCGCCCAAAGGATCGTTGCGTTGCCGTCAACCCAGTGGAGTCCGACCACAGCGTTGTCCAGGTAGTCGAGCATGAACTCTTCACTGCGTACATCCGCTTTCGTGGCCTGCATCTCGCCTCCGCTCCTCTCTGCGGGTCGATTTGCCCGCCTCCTGCCCTATGGGCACAGACCGAGCAACGAGGCCGACCTCCATCGCCTCCGACAACATTAGGAGTCGAAGATTTCGCATAAATGTCGAAACGGTTACGTTCTGATGAATCCGCCAAGGCTCAGATGGTGACGACGTTGACGACGAAGGCGACGATCGTGGCTGCAGCTCGGACCTGCCTGAACCTGCGGAGGTCGACCGGCGGGAACAGGTCGGCGTAGGCGCTCAGCACGACAAAGACGATCACGGGGGCAAGCCAGTCGTTGGCGGAGTAGCCCTGAAGCCCGTCGTTGTTCAGCTGGGGCATGTTGGCCGAGGCGCGCCACAAGTAGACGGCCAGACCGGTCAGCACACCCACGACGAGACCGGCGAGGATTCGGCGTTTCCCGTTGAGCCGCCACGTGCCGACGGCGGCACAGATCACTCCCGAGGTGGCGGCAGTGGCGGCGATGTGCGCATGGCTGAAGGTGTCTGGGGTGGCGACCATGTCTTTTCTCCTCTCCGGGTGGTGCGGGTCGGGAGCGGCGCCCGCCTGAACACATTTGCGCATATGCGAGAAAGGGTCGTACTAGCACCATTGTTCGACGGCCTG
>DASPZW010000237.1:0-2950 GCA_035636055.1 Actinomycetota bacterium | reverse complement strand
ACTCAGCCGGCTCAGCGGGCGGCTCGACGCAGGCGGGGCGTCGGGCGGGCCGGAGGCGTCGCCGTCGGGCGGGCCGGAGGGCGTCGCCAAGCTCGGCCCTGCGGGCGACGCCCAGCTTCTCGTAGACCCGCTGCAGTTGGTTCTCGACGGTCCGCACCGACAGGCAGAGCCGGTCCGCTATCTCCCGGTTGGAAAGGCCCCCCACCGCGAGGGAGGCAACCTCCAACTCCCTGGCGCTGAGCAGGAGCTGGCTCTCGAGCGGAGCCAGCGCGGGCGTGATCGCCCCCTCGCAGTGGCGGGTCAGCGCAGCCGCCCGGCGCTCGAGGGCCGCGGCGCGCCTCGCCTCACCTGCCCTGCGGACACCGACCGCGGCGCTCAGCGCCGCCTCGGCGGCCATGAGCCTGGCCCCCATCGCCTCGAAGACCGTCGAGACCTTTGCGAGCGCCACGGTGTCGCGAGCGGCGAGGGCTGCGGCGTGGGTGGCCCGAGCCTGAGTGAGCGCCCCTTCCACCTCCAGGGCGAGGTCCCGCAGGCGCTCACAGACCCGAGGGGCCTGGCCCAGGCGAGCGAGGTCGTGCAGTGCCGCCGCCTCGTGGACGCGATCCCCGTTCTCCCGGGCCATTGCCACCGCGTCGTCAAGGCGGTGCACGGCTGCGGACAGCTCCCCCGCCGCGGCGGCGGCCCATCCCCTGGCTTGCAGCAACTCGGGGCCGAAGCTCGTGCGCGGCGGGAAGCCGAGGCTGTCGGCCTCGTCCAGCGCCTTCCCCGCCTCCCGTGGGTCAGCCAGGAGTGCGAGGGCCTGGGCCAGCGGGATCAGTGCCACCCGGAGGAAGAACGGTGACCCGCGTTCACGCAGGAGGCTCGCCCCTTCACGGCCGTGGCGCGCGGCGGAGGCAGGCCGGCCCCGCACGAGCATCACGCGGGCGAGGAAGGCCGAGAACAGGCCTTGCGCCTCCCGCGACTCCTCGGCCACGGCCACCGCATATTCCCGGTGTCCGACCTCCTCGGCTTCGTCGAGTCGCCCGGCGTAGGTGAGGGCCATGCAGCGGGTGAGCATGTGGACGTAGGGCCCCAGCATGAGCGGGGCGCCACTGAGACGGAGATGGGCCGCGTGGCCGCGCTCGGTGAGCTCCAAGGCCTCCTGGAGCCGCCCTGCCGTCGCGAAACAGCTTCCCCCGGTAATGCAGACCGAGGCCAGGGTGCGCCCCTCGACCCGTGCCGGCAGGTGCTGGATTGACCACCTCGGCCTCCCGCGTGTGGCCCGACAGGTAGAGCACCCTGGCCCGCTGGGACGTGATCTCGTCCCGGCAGGCCTGGTCCCCGATCAGGGCCTCCGCAGCTTCGCCGACCACCAGGGCGTCCGACGTCCGGCCCATGCCCATGAACAGGTTGTCCATCCGGATGCTGGCCAGCATCGTGCGCTGGAGGTCGTTGACTGCCTGGGGGACCAGCACCACGAGGCGCTGCTCGGCTTCCTCGCACCGCCCCTGGAGCCACGCAAGGTGGGCGATCATCAGCGATGCGCCGAACCCTCCCCCCGCATCGGCAGCCGCGCCGGCGAGCCGCTCTGCCAACGGGAGGTCCCACCGGTTGTGGGCCGCCTGGGCGCCGGCCAGCATGAAATCCCCCCGGACCTCGCCCCCGCCGTCAAGCCGCCACGTCGCAAAGCGCAGAGGATCGTCACTCCGCCGGACGCCGACCCCCTCCACCCAGTCAGCCAGTGCCCGCTTGATTGCCCGGACCCTTGTCACCGGCAGGCGGCTGAGCAGCACCTCCCCGTAGAGGGGATGGGCCAGCCGGAGCTGGAGGCGCCTGCCGGCAAGGAAGCTTGTCACGAGCCCGCGTCGCTCCAGCGCATCCAAGCCCTGGGGCCCGCTGTGCGCCTCGACGAACGCCACCTCCAGCGGTTCCCCGAATGCCGTGAGCTCCAGGGCATTCCGCTCACCAACGGCGAGGCCCCCGAGGCGTTCTTCGAGAAGCTCGAGGAGCCGTTGTGAGATCACGGGAGGACCCGTGAGGCGCCACAGATCTCCCTCGTTCACGAGGGCACCGGAGTCGAGGGCACCGAGGACCAGCTCCCGGAGATAGAGGGCGTTGCCGCCGCATGACCGGCCCAGCCGGCGCAACGTCATGCCCTCGACACCGCCGCCCAGCACCAGCTGCAGGAGGTGGGCGACGGCAGCGTCGTCGAGGGGGAGGACCTCCAGGCGCTCGACGAGATCGTTCTTCCAGAGGGCCACGATCGGGTCCGGCGTCGGTTGGCCGCTGCGCACGGTTGCCACGACGAAGCACCCGCGGCTCCCGACGAGCTGCTCGACCAGGGTGGCGGAGTGATCGTCAAGCCAATGCGCGTCGTCCACCAACAGAGCGACCGGACGACCGCTCCCCCGCTCCGCAATGGCCGACGCCGTCCGCCGCAGCAGGTCGGCGGGACCGGGCCCCGGTTCGGTGAGCGGGGGCAACAGCGGGGCCATAGCGCCCAGGGGAAGATGCACCGACGAACGGCTGGCCATCACCGTCGCCGTGGCATACCCCTTGGCCTCGGCGAGCTTCAGGCACTCGTGGCCCAGTCTGGTCTTGCCGACGCCGGGAGCACCGGCGAGCACGACGCCGCGCTCGCTGGAGGCGAGCAGGCGCCCCACACGCTCCAGCTCAAGGCCCCGACCGACCAGTGGCCACGCCCCCACAGTGGCGAGAGTCTTACAGGTTTGGTGGGCTTTGAGAAGGGGGTGCGGGCCGACAGATCGATGTGCTAAACAGGCTTCACAAACTTTGAGTACAAACCGTTGCTCTACACGGTTTTTACTCAAGAAAGTGCGAGAACCGAGTTTCGGGCTGATTCGGATAGGATTCCAGCCACCAATGGGCGACCCGGTGCTGAGGATTGGCTCCCAGGGTGATGCCGTCCGGACCCTGCAGACGCTGCTGGCCAACCTGGGGTTCAACACCG
>DASPZW010000236.1:0-7843 GCA_035636055.1 Actinomycetota bacterium | reverse complement strand
TTCGTCCTCTGGGACGGGTCCTCACGCCACATCGGTGCCAGCCTTGCCGCAGGGGCCTCAGGCATCGTCGCAATGCCGCTCTCGATTCTGCCCTTCCCATTTCCTCGTCGCTTGATCGAAGAGCTTCAGCTCGCCCTCCAGCCGCTTCAGGCACGCGTAGACGCTGCAATCTCTCGCGAGAACCTCATGGACCTGTTGACCTTGTCCTTCCGGCAAGCCAACTGATCGGGGCGAACGAGGGGCCTTGGCGCATCCCGGCCGTACGGTGGGCGACTGGCCCCGGGAGGGACTATTCCAGGTAGGTCACGTCTCCTGCGGGGATGACGTCGCCGGTGTCCAGCACCAGGCCCCCGTACTCGTCGACGTCCACTGCGGTCGCCTTGACGACCTTGCCGTCGATCTTGACGGAGACGGCTTTGCCGATGGTGTCGCACAGGTGCCGGTACTGGTTGAGGATCGTCCCGATCCTGCCGGCGGCGATGTCCTTGAGAGCAGTGTCGAGGTGGATGAGGATGCCGGCAAGCACCTCGGACCGGTCGTAGCTGCGGCCGGTCTCCACGACGCAGCTGGTGGCCGTAGCCTGTAGCTCCTTGGGGAACTGGTCCCGAGTGATCCGCATGTTCACGCCGACACCGCAGACGACGAAGTTGACCTTCCCGCCCTGGATCTCGGTCTCCGACAGCATGCCGCCGAGCTTGCGGCCACGGGTCACGATGTCGTTCGGCCACTTGAGCTTGTTGGCCTGGCGGCGCTCCGTCAGGGCCAGGGAGGTCGAGATCCCCACCGCCATCGTGACGATGCTGACCTGCTCCGGCGGGAGCTTCGGCCGCAGGATGACCGAGAAGAGCAGCGAGCCGAGGATCGGCTGGCTGAACCACGTGCGGTCGCCCCGGCCGCGGCCCTCGGTCTGGTGGTCGGCCACGACCAGGGACCCCTCCTTGGCACCCTCGCGCGCCCATTCGACGGCCCGGTCGTTGGTGGAGTCGCACACCTCGTAGAACTTCACGGGCTTCGCCCAACGCCACGTGGCCATCTCGAGGGCCTCTTGGGAGATGTCGTAGACGGTCATGGCGCGGTCAAGAATAGGCCAGCACGTACCATGGCTGCATGACGCCTTCCCAGACCCCCGTCCGGTACGACATCTCTCGCTCGGATCTGGTCGCGCTCCTGGACGGCGAACCCCGCTATCGCGTCGATCAGGTCTGGGAGGGCCTGCATCAGCGGGGCCTCGACCCGGCCGAGATGACCGACCTTCCGAAGGCCTTGCGGGCCCAGCTCGAGGACCTCCTGGCGCCCGGACTGGCGCTGGTCGCCGAGTCCGAGAGCGACGCCGGGGCCACGGTGAAGTCCCTATGGGCGCTGTCCGGCGGCAGCCGGGTCGAGACGGTCCTGATGCGCTACCGCGACCGGGTAACCGTCTGCATCTCGAGCCAGGCCGGCTGCGGCATGGGCTGCGTGTTCTGCGCCACCGGCCAGGCGGGCCTCACCCGCCAGCTCACCACGGGCGAGATCGTGGAGCAGGTGATCCGTGCCCGCCGCCGGGCCGAGCCCCGGCGCCTCGGCAACATCGTCTTCATGGGGATGGGTGAGCCGCTCGCCAACTACGCCGCGGTCTGGGCCGCTGTCGAGCGGCTGCACGACGACGTCGGCATCTCGGCCCGCCGCATCACGGTGTCGACGGTCGGGCTCGTCCCGGGGATCCGCCGCCTCGCCGCGGAGCGGCTGCCCGTGAACCTCGCAGTGTCACTGCACGCCGCCAACGACGAGCTGCGCGACAGCCTGGTCCCCGTCAACCGGCGGTATCCCCTCGCCGAGCTGGCGGCGGCCTGCCGCGACTACCACGAGGCAACGGGCCGGCGGCTCTCCTTCGAGTGGGCGATGATCGCGGGGGTCAACGACCGGCCCTCCGACGCCGTTGAGCTGGCCGGGATCGCCAAGCCCCTCCACGCCCATGTCAACCTCATCCCCCTCAACCCGACGCCGGGCTACGCGACCAGCGGCACGCCCGCCGCCGGGGTGCGGGCCTTCCAGGAGCGCCTGGCTGGCCTTGGCGTCAACGCAACGGTGCGTGACAACCGCGGGACCGACATCGACGCCGCCTGCGGCCAGCTCGCCGCCCGATCCATTGCGCCACCCGCCGACGCCGGCACCGGCGCTGCGGCCGACCCCGCCCTCCCCGCCGACCCTGCGGCCGGACGCCGGTCTGCCGATCTTCTGCTCCGGTAACGAGCCGTCCCTGTGCCCCACAGGGGCGCGATGTGCGAAGCTGCCCGGAGATGGCCATCTACCGAGTGCTCAAAGAACCAGACCTCCACCTGCCGGCTCTGATCGCGGCACTGAACGGTTGGGTGGACGCAGGCGACGCCGGGACGACGGCGGCCTCCTACATGGCCAGCGACGGCGAGATCATCGTCGAGTTCGACTCGGACGCCCTCGTCGACTACCGGGCCCGCCGGCCGACGCTCGATATCAACGACGGCGTCCTCACCCGCATGGGGTGGCACGAGCTCAACATCCGGCACGTGCGGGCCGACAACCGCGACCTGCTGGTCCTGACCGGCCCGGAGCCCGACTACCGGTGGCGGGACTTCCAGACGGCCATCGTCGAGGTGGCACTGCGCCTGGGCGTCGCCGAGAGCGTGTGTCTCGGCTCCATCGGCGCGATGGTCCCGCACACCCGGAGCACGCCCATCCTGGTCACCGGGAAGGCGCGGGGATCCCTCGAGAGCGACATGCCGCTGCCCGCCGAACACATGCAGGTGCCCGCCTCCGCGCTCAACATCATCGAGATCGCCCTGGCAGAGCAGGGCATCCCCAGCGTCGGCATCTGGGCCCAGGTGCCCCACTACGTCCACGGGACCTACTTCCCCGGGGCGCTTGCCCTCGTCGAGCGGGCGGCGGGGTATCTCGGCGTCCGCCTCCCACTCAACTCGCTTGTGGACCTGGCCAGGGAGGAGCGAGCGCGCCTCGACACCGTCGTGGCCTCGCGCCCCGAGGCTTCCGCCTACCTCGACCAACTCGAATCCACCGGGCCGGTGCCCCCGCTGCCGCCCGGCGAGGACATCGCCGACGAACTGGAGCGCTTCCTGCGGGAGGCGACGGGCGACAGCCGAAACCCGTTCGAGGACCCGGGGGACGAGACCCCGTAGGCCGCCTGGTTCTCCCTAACTCCCCTGAATCCGCCCCATGACCCGCTCGAGCTGGGGGCGGGGACCGGGCGTCCCAGCAGGTAGCCCTGCGCCCGGTCGCAGCCGTGGTCGCGCAGGTACCAGAGCTGCTCGACACGCTCGACGCCCTCGGCGACGACGTCGAGGTTGAGGCTGTGCGCCATCGCGATGATGGCGAGCACGAGGGGAGCGTCTGACCTCGCGGAGCCGATCGGGTCGATGAAGGACTTGTCGATCTTCAGGACGTCGAACGGGAAGCTGCCGAGGCGTGCCAGGGTCGAGTGGCCGGTGTCGTCGATGGCAACCCCGACCCCGTGGTCCCGGAGTTGCTGGAGCACGAGTTGGGTCTCGGCGCCCTCGTGCAGGGCGATGGTCTCGGTCACCTCGAGCTCGAGCTGGGCGGCGGGGATGTCGTAGTCGTCGATGGCCCGGAGGATGTTGGTCGCCAGGCCGTGGTGGCCGAGTTCGGCCCCGGACAGGTTCACGGAGATCCTGAGCGGGGGGAGGCCGGCGACCCGCCAGGCCTGGACCTGGGCGCAGGCGGCACGGAGCACCCACCGGTCGATGAGGCGGACCAGGCCGAGATCTTCCGCCAGGGGGATGAACTGGACGGGTCCCAGCAGACCCTGGGTGGGGTGCTGCCAGCGCACCAGCGCCTCCGCCCCGACGACTGCCCCGGAGGAGAGGTCGACCTGCGGTTGGTAGAAGACCCGGAACTCGTCGCCCTCGAAGGCGTTGCGCAGGTCCATCTCCAGGCCCATCCGGGCGTCCGTGACCGTGCTCATGCTCGGCGCGTACAGGCGCCAGGTACCCCGGCCCTGGTCCTTGGCCTCGTCAAGGGCGCGGTTGCTCCGCTGCAGGAGGCTGCCGTACGCCGTCCCGTGGTCCGGGAACAGGGCGATCCCGACACTGGCGCTGCAGAACACCCGGCGGCCGGCCACCTCGAAGGGATCCCGGAAGGCATCCACCAGCTTCTCGCCCACCGCAGCCGCGTCCTCGCTGCCGGTGGCGGGCATGAGGAGGACGAACTCGTCGCCGCTCATGTGGGCGACGGTGTCGCTTGCCCGCATGGCCTCGGTCAACCGCCGGCTGGCTGCCTGCAGCAATTCGTCACCGGCGGCGTGGCCGAGGCTCTCGTTGATGCGCCTGAAGTTGTCCAGGTCCACGCACGCGACGGCGGCTCCGACGCCGGTGCGGGCCGCCTGCGCCAGGGCGTGCCTTACGCGGTCCTCCAGGAGGACCTGGTTGGGGAGCCCGGTAGGGAGTCGTACAGCGTCTGGTGCTTGAGCTCCTCGAAGAGCCTCGCCTTCTCGATGGCACTCTCCGCCACCTCCGCGATGGTCCCGGCGAGCTGGCGGTCACGGTCGGTCCACAGAGGCCCACCGCCTGGGCGGACGACGTCCACGACCACCCCGGCGCCAATCTGGGTTCGCAGGGCCCCGCCGGCGGCCTCGACCTTCGGGTCGACGAGCTCCGCGCTCTGGGCGTCCAGCAGCCGCAGGAACGCGCCGCGCAGCCGCTCCAGGATCTCGGGGGGGTCCATACTGGACCGCACCGAGGCCGCCCCGGCGTACAGCTCCTCCACCCGGTGCCGCTCGTGGCGCTGTGCCACGGCGCTGGAGTAGCCCAGCTGCAGGGCGACGACCGGGGCAAGGGTCAGGAGGACTGCCCAGAGGTAGTGCCACGTGGCGAGGAAGACCAGCAGGCCGAAGGAGATCGATCCGCCCCAGGTCGCGGTCCGCAGTGCGGTGCCCTCGAAGAGAGCGTGGCGAACGGAGATCCGCTGCGCGGCGGCGATGATAAGCGAGACCGCCACGGAGGACGCCCCGGCGTAGGCGACGCCGCCGCCGGCCGCCGCGGCGATGGCGCGGGCGCAGCGCTGCCAGCGCCCCCTCGCAGGGCTTCGAACACGGCGAGGCCCACGGCGGCGGAGGCCAGGGTCTGGCCGATGTTGAACAGGGCCTTGAGTCCGGGGCTGCGCTTGTACACCTGGCCGGCGGCCATGGCGATTCCGAGTGCCAGGGCGGTCTCGAAGGGCGTCAGGAGCAGGGCCATGGGGACGAAGAAGGCCTCGTCGAGGGCCAGGTCCTCGCCTTCCTCGTCCCTCGTGAATCGGAGGGGGATGATCTGGAGGATCGCCAGTTCCAGGCAGAAAAATCCGAGAAGGGCGATCCGCCGTACCAGCCCGTGGGGGCCCAGCGCCACCGTCGCCACGAGCCCGGCCGCCCCGAGGACCCCGGCAATCAGGCAGCCGAGCGTGACGGGGTCACGCCACTGGGCGCCCCGGCGGTTCGGGGCGCCCAGTGGTATTCCCTGCGAGTCCTGCGGGCTGCCAGCCATCGCACATCCGGTTCCGAAGCGAGTTGCAGCTTCCGGGCATGGGGATGGCGACCGGCTCAGGCAGCCGTCAGACCATCGAGCGGCTTCCTAACGCCAGCTGCTTCCCATCGGACGGACGGTGTTGGCTCCGCCTCCCACAGCTGCAAAGCTCGCCACCCCCCCGACCAAGGTGAACGAAAAAACGCTTACAACGGTCATTCCTAGCACAAGCCGACGGAGCCTTGCCATGCAAAACACCCCTTTCCTTCAACGGGGCGTCTCGCAGGCGAGGTTGCAGTTTGGCCGATTCGGTAGCTGGCTGCCCGGGATTGCTCCTTGGGGCCCTATAGCATTGCGTCGCCGGGTTTCCCCGGTTTTGCCCTTGTCGTCGGCGAAACGCCGGTATGGTTTTGCTCACTATCTCGGCGCTCTGGCTAGAGAAGTTGAGCGCTCGGGCCCTTTAGAGAGCGCTCAACTTGGTGGCGGCACGAAAACAGGTTCCCCGGCGGCGACCGCTCGTGGGTATCGTTGCCGCGTGACCATCGAGTTTCACGCCTCCCTGCGGTCCAGCCTCGGCATCGAGATGGAACTGGAGATCGTCGATCGCGCCAGCCGCCAGCTGACCAGCGCCGCCTCGGAGGTCCTCTCCGCCATGGCGGACGCCCGCGGCGGCGAAGAGCCAACGAAGGCCAAGCACGAGCTCATGGAGAGCACCGTCGAGATCAACACCGACGTGTGCTCGACCGTGGCAGAGGCCAGGGACGACCTGGACGCGACCATCGCCGAGGTGACCGCTCAGACCGAGCCGCGGGGCCTGGCACTCATGTGTTCGGGCACCCATCCCTTCTCGCACTGGGTCCACCAGAAGATCACGCCGAATCCCCGCTATGAGCAACTCGTCGAGCGGATGCAGTGGCCCGCCCGTCAACTCCAGATCTTCGGGGTCCACGTCCACGTCGGCGTGCAGTCGGCAGAGAAGGCGGTGGCCATCGCCAACGCCCTGGCCGCCTACATCCCGCACTTCCTCGCGCTCTCGGCCTCGAGCCCGTTCTGGCTCGGGGAGGACACCGGCCTGGCCTCCTGCCGCACGAAGATCTTCGAGCAGCTGCCGACGGCGGGCCTGCCCTATCCGCTCCAGGGGTGGGCGGAGTTCGAGGAGTTCATGTCGACGCTCCAGGCGGCCCGGGCCATCGAGTCCATCCGGGAGGTGTGGTGGGACGTCCGGCCCCACCCGACCTTCGGCACTGTGGAACTGCGCGCCTGCGACGGCCTGCCCACGCTGCGGGAGGTGACCGCGGTCGGTGCCCTCTGCCAGTGCCTGGTCGAATGGATGGATAGCCTGTGCGACCGCGGCTTCGCCCTGCCCCACCCGCGGCAGTGGATCATCCGCGAGAACAAGTGGCGGGCCGCGCGGTTCGGGGTCGACGCCGAGATCATCGTGGACGATGCCGGTGGCCTCCAGCCGGTGCGGCAGGCGATCGCCGAGCTTGTCGAGGAGCTGGGCCCGATCGCCGCGCGCCTGCACTGCGTGGACGAGTTGCAACGAGTGCTCGAGATCCTCAGGATCGGCCCCTCCTACCTCCGCCAGCGGGCCGTCGCCCGGGAGGCGGGCAACCTCCACGGCGTCGTCGATGCCCTGGTGGCCGAGTTGGCGACCGACACCCCCTGGCCTGGCGGGTTCTGACTCTTTTTTGAGTATAAAACGTCGTACAACGTCACTTTGTACTCAGAGAATCCACGCGAGGCCCCGGGGCGCCTCCCGAGACACGACGCATCCGCGGGATGCGCGCCGGGACAGGTTGCCGTTGAGACGCTGCGGTCCGCTCAAGCCCCGCGCCGGGGCCGGGTGAGTCTCCCGACGAGCGCCCCGACACCGAGCATCACGACCGCCGCGATGGCGAGCAGGGCGGCGCTGCTGATCGGGTGGGTCGCCTGCACGTCGACCACGGTGCGCAGGTCCGGCCCGCACAGGGCCACGACGGGATACCTGCCGGCGTGCACGGACGTGGGGACGTGCAGGATCAGCTCGAACCGGCCATCCCCGCCGGCGGTCGTCGTCCCCGTGACGGAGCCGGCGATCCCCACGGTCGTGGGGGCGCCCGAGCTGCAGCCGGTGCCGGACACCTTCAGCGTGTGCCCGGGCGCCACGACGGGATGGTCGAGCACGATGCCCGACGGCCCCACGGCGACCGCGGCCGGCGACGATGCCGTGCCAGGACCGGGCGTCACTGGCGGGGAGCCAGTCGTTGGCCCCGTGGCCGGCTCGCCCACCGGCGTGGCACGGTGGGAGGGCGCCGGCGACGGGCTCGAGGTCGTGGTGTGGCGGGTCGTGGGTTGCGGGGTCGAGGGCGTGGGGG
>DASPZW010000235.1:0-5984 GCA_035636055.1 Actinomycetota bacterium | reverse complement strand
GTCGACGCCGTCGACCCGAAGCTGACCAAGCGGATCGAACACTCCGCAGCGTCGGTGGCGGGCGTGATCGACACCCACGACGTCCAAGCCCGGTGGGCGGGCCGGTCGCTGCTCGTCAACCTCCACATCTCCCTCGACGAGCACCTGCCCCTCCACGAGGCGCACGGCATCGGCGAGGACGTCCGGCACGCCATCCTCCACGACGTGGACGGCGTCTCCCAGGTCAGCGTCCACTTCGACCCCTGGCCAGATGGGGGGGCAGACGGAGGGCCGGACAGCGCCGTACACCACGAGGTCACCGCCCACCACTTCGGGCGAGGGCACGGCGACCATCGCCACGGCCACCACCACGACCACGATCACGAAGGTACATGACGATGGTGCGGCGATCACGGCTATCCGCGGCGCGGCGGTACCCTTGGGAGGCCATGTCCTCCTACTCCGTCGAGTCACCGTTCGCATCGGCGGGCGTGGTCGACCGGTCGGACCGGGGCAAGCTGCGATTCACCGGCGAGCAGGCGCTCTGGTTCTGCGACCAGCTCCTCTCCAACCGGGTGGTGGACCTCCCTGAGGGCCACGGGGCCGAGGCGCTGCTGCTCACGCCGCACGGCAGGATCCGGGCGCTGCTCCGCCTCGTCCACAACCAGGGCGAGGTGCTCGCCGACATGGAACCGGGGGGCATCGCAGCCGAACTCGCCGCCTTCTTCCAGGGCCGGGTGTTCTCGACCAGGGTCGAGATCGCCGACGTCACCGGGGACCTCGGCCTCGTCTCGGTTCTGGGCCCGGCAGCGGACGACGTCGTGCGGACGATGACCCTCGTCGACCGGCTGCCCGCGAGCGACGAGCATGCCAGTGTCCGGTGCGCGGCGGCGCTGGTCGTCCGGGTGGCCCGCCCCGTCCCCGGTCTCGACCTGATCGTGCCCCGGGAGGCCCTCGGCGTGACGCTCGCCTCCCTCACCGCCGCCGGGGGCGTCCCGGCGACCCGGGAGGACTACGAGGCCCTGCGGGCCGCCAAGGGGCTGCCCCGCGACCGGGTCGACTTCGACGAGGGCTTCCTGCCCCAGGAGGCCGCCCTGGAGCGAGCCGTGCACTTCGCCAAGGGCTGCTACCTGGGCCAGGAGGCGGTGGCGATGACCCAGCGGGGGAGGGTCAAGCGGCGCCTCCGGCACCTTCGCTTCGACGGCCCGGGCCGCCCCGGCCCGGTGCGCCATGCGGGCGAGGATGTGGGCCGGGTCACGACCCAATCGGACGGCTTCGCCATCGCAGCCGTCCGGACCAGCGTGCCGCTCGGCGAGCACGTCGAGGTGGGCGACGACCAACCGGTGGTCGCCGTCGTCGAGGAACTGCCCGGCACCGTCGCCGGTCCCGAGGTCCCCAGCGCGCGCGAGCTTCGTGAACGCATCGCCGGCGCCCCGAAGCCCGCCCCGAAGCCCGCCCCGAAGCCCGCCCCGAAGCCAGGGACGGCGTCGTGACGTCGACGAGGGAAGCGGTCCGGGCGAGGGCCCCGGGCTCGTCGCCGAGCCGGCGGAACTTCCTCATCGGGGTGGCCGCCATGGCGGGTGCCCTGGCCTTCGCCTACGCCGCGGGCATCGTCCTCGGCGCCGTGCCGTATCCCCCGGCTCGGGTGCAGGACGTGCTCGTCCGGATCACCCCAGGCGACATCGCCACCGCCGCCATCGATCAGTTCCACCACTGGGCCATGCGGCTGCTCGCCCTCGTCGTCCACGCCGGGCTCCTGGTGCTTGGTGGCTACGCCGCCGTCCGGCTGCGGCGGATCCCCACGCCTGCCGGGCGGGCCCGGGCCGCCCTCGGGGTGACCGTGGCGCTCTTCGCGCTCTGCCTGCTGCTCGCCTTCACCGCCGGGGGTGGCATGGCGTGGCCGGCGCTGCTGGTCTACGCGGTGGCCGCGTACGGCTTCGCCCGGGTGAGCGCCGGTGTCTCGCTTGGGCGCATCCTCGAGCCAGAGGTGCGGGAGGGTGAGACGCCGCTCGACGCCATGCGCCGCTCCCGGCGCAGCTTCCTCGGCCGCGGGGTGGCCCTCGGCGGGCTCGCGCTCCTCGTCGGCGGCGGCGCATTCCGCTTCTTCCGCCGGTCACCGAAGCCCACGATCGTGGGGGCCGCGAAGCCGTTCGTCCCCCCGGCGCCGGACACGACGTTCCCGGCGGTTGCCGGGCTGTCGGACGAGATCACGCCGACCGCCGAGTTCTACAACGTCGACATCGACTTCCTGAAGCCGTCGGTCGACGTCGCCACCTGGCGGCTCGGTATCGGGGGCCTGGTCACCTCGCCCTTCGAGCTGAACTTCCGCCAGCTCCAGTCCAGTTTCGAGGTCGTGGAGATGGCCCACACCCTGTCCTGCATCTCGAACGAAGTCGGCGGCAACCTCATCTCCACCGCCGTGTGGCGCGGCGTCCGCCTGAAGGACGTGCTCGCCAGGGCCGGGCTCGGCCCCACCGTGAACGAGATTGTCTTCCGGTCCACGGAGGGCTATTCCGACTCGATCCCCATCGCGAAGGCCAACGAGGACACGACGCTGGTGGTCTTCGGGATGAACGGGGAAGCCCTCCCCACCGAGCACGGGTTCCCCGCCCGCATCATCGTGCCCGGCATCTACGGCATGAAGAACGTGAAGTGGCTCACCAGCATCACGGCGGTGGACCACCACTACCGGGGCTACTGGGAGGTCCGTGGCTGGGACGACGTGGCCAGGGTCAAGACCGAGTCCCGCTTCGACGTCCCGGCGTCGGCCGACAGCGTCCACCTGCCCGCCAAGCTCGCCGGCGTGGCCTGGGCGGGGGATCGGGGGATCACGAAGGTCGAGGTTTCGGACGACAACGGGAGCACGTGGCGGCCCGCCGTCCTCAAGCGTGAACTGTCCCCCGTGGCCTGGCGGCTGTGGGCCACCAACATCTCGCCGGGGACCGGGCCGAGGCGGGTGCTGGTCCGGGCGACCGACGGCACCGGGGAGGTGCAGACCTCCCAGCCGGCCGATCCGCATCCCAGCGGCGCCTCGGGCTACGACTTCCTGACGTTCCAGGTCCTCTGACGCGCCTTCAGCGATCGAAGAGTTGCTCGTCCCGGCGCATGGCCGACTCCATGGCCGCCTCGACGATGGCGGGGTCCCGCTCCACCGCCCCCAGGTCGATGAGCGTCCTCACCAAGCCCGTGACTCTCAGGGCACCGAGCCAGCCGGCGTCGGAGGGCGTGAGGAGCTTGGTCCGGTGCAGGATGAGCCCCTTCGGCACGTCGTTCCGGGCCCCGGTCGTGGTCAGCTCGACTGCGCCGGGGTCGATCCCGTCCAGCTTCCAGAGCGCAGCGGCTGACCGGTGCGAGATGGCGGCCTCCGGTCCGGCCCAGAGGGAGGCGGCCATGAGCTTCTGCTCCCACGAGGCCGGGGCGCCCTGCATCCGGTACACGCCGGGGTGGATCGGTAACCACTCGCTGGAATCGAGGCGGCGCTGGATAGCACCCCGCCCGAGCCCGGCGTCCAGGGCCTGCGCCCGGCTGACTAGACCGAACTGCCGGGCGGCAAGCTGGCCCAGCGGAGCTTCTTTGGGTGACGAAGCACGGATATGATGGTTATCCACCCAAAGAAGATTAGCGACGGGTACTGACAGTTCCTCCGGGGTTTTGGAACGTCGGAAAACTTTCTGCGGCGGGCCAGGCAAAGCGTGTTGTCTAGTTCTGCTCGGCCCCCGGCTGCGCTTTCCATTGGGCCGCCCGGTTCAGCAGCGCGGCGATCTCCGGCCGGGGCTTCGGCTCCGGCTCGGCGGCAGGGTCCGGCGCAGGGCGTTCGTTCTCGGGAAGGCCCTTGCCGCCCCGGCCCCGGCGCATCGGGTCGTGGCAGATGTCCTCCCAACGCTCCCGCAGGGCCTCCAGCTTGTTGGGCGACCAGCCCTTGGCCTGCAGCTCGGCCATGAGCCGCTCGAGTTCCTCCCCCGCATCCGAAGGACCCGATCCATCCGGTCCCGGTGATCCCATGGCATGAGCCTACCCACGGCCGGGAAAACGCCACAACCGGCCAGCGGTCTTCGGCCCGGCCAGCGGCAGGAGGGCGATCAGCGCGACGTAGGCCAGCACGTAGGAGTTCTCCAACAGCTTCCCGAGGATCGGGAGCGTGCCGGCCACGACCATCTGCTTGCCGAACAGCGGCAACGGCTGCAGGAAGAAGGCCAGCACCCCCAGCGTCGCCGCCACTCGCCACGGCGTCGTCGCCCAGGCGGCGAGGACGCCGACCATGAGGACGATCCACACCCCGTGGTGCTGCCAGGCGATGGGCGACACCAGCACCGCGGTGAGGCCGACCAGGGCCACGGCGGCCACCTCCAGGGCCTCCCGGTGTGCCCGGGCCGCCCGCCACATGCCGAGGGCCCCCGCTACCACGGCCAGCGGGGGCCACAGCAAAGGCGGGAGGTGCAGGCGGGACACCGTTCCGTAGAGGGACTGGTTGGTGAAGTACGTGGGGTCGCCGGTCCGGCTCGGTGAGAAGAACAGGTGGAACCAGTACTGCCGTGATGGCCCCGGCAGGACCGCGGCGGCCACCAGCTCGCAGAGCACCGTGGTCACGACGGCCCGCAGCGCCGCGGCCCACTGCCTCGTGACGGCGAAATAGAGGATGAACACCCCTGGGGTGAGCTTGACCGCCGTGGCGATGCCAACGAGCACGCCGCGCCGGCGGGGGGCGAGGGCCGGCACGACACCGCAGTCCAGCACGCATGCGAGTGCGAGGAGCAGGTTCACCTGGCCGAAGGAGATGGTCTCGTTGAGAGGGATCGTCCAGGCCAGCGCTCCCGCGGCGAGGCCCACGACGGCCCACCGCCACCGGCTCGAGAGGGTGGCGGCCCACGGCGCCGCCCCCTCGAACACTGGGCCGAACGCGAGCCCGACCAGGGCGAGGAGGGCTGCGAGGGACACCGCAGTCCAGGCGATCAGGGCCACGGGCTCCGAGAGCACGCCGACGGCCACGGCTCCGGCAGCCGCGAAGGGCGGATAGGTGAATGGGAGTGGGATCCGCAGGTTGCGCCCGAAGGCGGGGGCATAGGGGTTGCCGCCGCGGAGGACAACGCGCCCCGCCTCCCGGTACACGGCGAGGTCGACGGGGAACTTGCCGCTGTGGAACTTGAGGAAGAGCAGGGGGACGACGGCGAGAGCGAACGCCCCGAGCCCCGCGGCGAGGTGGCCGGCCGGGGGCAGCCGCAGCCCCCGGCGCGGGGGCGCCGACTCGACTACCGCCATGCCAACCCGGACGCCGGCAGGGCCTGCTCAGGCTCCTCACGATGCGGGAGGGGCAGTGCCAGCAGCAGGCCGATGAAGGCGATGGCGTAGGAGTTGCGCAGGAGCATGGTCAACCAGGGGGCCGTCGCCCCGGCCGTGAGGAGCCGCTGCCCCCAGTAGTCGAGGGGGAGGAGGAACACGCCCATCGTGCCCGCAGCGACCAGCGCCCGTGGGACGGTGGTCGCCCAGGCAACGAGGACCCCCGCGGCCAGGACGATCCAGACGCCGTGGTGCTGCCAGGAGATGGGGGAGACGACCACCGCGGTGAGCCCGACCAGCGCCACGGCGGCGACCTCGGCCCCGGCTTGGTGGGCGCGGCGGGCCCGCCAGAGGCCCGCAGCCCCAAGTACCAGGGCGAGGGGGAACCAGACCCAGGTGATGTTGAGGCGCTCGAGGGCGGCGAAGAGCGACTGGTCGCCGTAGTAGGCGGGGCTGCCGGGGCGCTTGGTGTCGAAGACGAGGTGCAGCCAGTACTCTCGCGACGGTCGCGGGTACACGATGAGCCCGAGGAGCCCGCAGACCGCTGCGGTCGCGGCGGCCCGTACCGCGGCCGCCCATTGCCGGGTGATGGCGAAGTACACGACGAAGATCCCCGGGGTGAGCTTCACCGCGGTGGCGAGACCGACGAGCACGCCCCGGCGCTTCGTGGTCGACGTGCAGTCGAGCAGGCAGGCCAGGGCAAGGATCAGGTTGACCTGGCCGTACGAGAT
>DASPZW010000234.1:0-5425 GCA_035636055.1 Actinomycetota bacterium | reverse complement strand
GGCGGGCCACAGGTGAAGCCTACGAACGCTATCTCGGGCGACGGAGTGCCCGTATTGCGTCGAAGTTCGTCCGCTGGCTCAATCAACCCAGTGGCGCAGCATGGCTCGATGTGGGCTGAGGCTCTGGTGCTCTTGTGCGTGCGATCCTCAACGCCGACGCCAGCAGTGACCTGATAGTTTGCGGCGTCGACCCCTCCTTAGGCTTCGTCGAGACCGCCCAGGCTCTGAGCACCGACCCCCGAGTCGTGTTCCGGGTCGCGTCGGCCGAGAGCTTGCCCTTCCGTGCCGGTGAATTTGACATCATCGTGTCCGGCCTCGTCCTCAACATTCTGCCCGACCCGCTGGCCGGCCTTCGGGGGATGGCCCGCGCGTGCTGTCCGGGAGGAACCGTGGCCGGCTACGTGTGGGACTACACCGGTCAGATGTGGCTCCTGAGACACTTCTGGGAGGCCGTCTTTGAACTGCTGCCCGATGCCCGCAACCTCGACGAGGTGCGCCGCTTCGCTGCATGTCGCCCGCAGCCGCTGCGAGAAATGTTCGACGCTGCCGGCTTGATCGACATCGACGTCACGGCCCTCGACGAGACCGCCCACTTCTCCGACTTCGAAGACTACTGGGAACCCTTTTTGGCCGGTTAAGGAGCGGCTCCATCCTTTGTGGTTTCCCTGCCTGACACCACTCGGGCCGAGCTGCGGGATGCGATCCGCCAGCGCCTGCCCGTTGCCCCGGACGGCACAATCGAACTCCCGCTGCGAGTCTGGGCGATCAGGGGACGCGCCGCACGGGGCGCTTCGTCGTAACCTGCCTCGATTGCGACCAGGCCGCCGACAGTGGACGACGAGAACCGGGTGGAGGCCGGGCGTCAAGGAGGAGTTTCTGCCCTGGCTCGCCGAGCACCATCCCGAGCTGGTCTCGACCTACGGGAAGGCCTACCGGCGGTCATACGCCCCCAAGGAGGTCACCGAGCCCATCGGCCGGGAGGTGGCCGAGATGCGGCGGCGCTACGGCGTCGCCCGGATCCGTCCAACCGGGGGCCGCGGCGGCGCCCCCCCGCCAGAGGAGTCACCCGAGGATCCGGCGCAGCCCGAGGAGTCGAAAGAGCAGATGTTCGACCTGGGCACTGCCCGCCCCGGAAGGCACGCACCGGCTCGGGCGACCATCCGGGGCCGGGGGGGATAGGGGCGGGGGTCCGGCTTTCTTTGCGAACCACGTTGCGAAAAACGCATCGTCATGCGCAAAGAACGGCCACCCCCGAACGCATGTTCCAATGGCCCGCTTTCAAACAGCAGGCACAGCAGGAACGGCGAACGGCTCCAGCTGCCGGCGGTAGCCCTCGAAACCGAGAGCATCCGCAAGCGCCGCAGCCTCGATCGCGCAATCGCCTGCCTCTATCAGCCGTCCCGCCGCGGCGAGAACCGTCGCCCGATCGGCCAGGGCGCGGCCTAGCTCCAGGCCGGGTTCGACCAGGCCCGCCATCGGCGGGCGGCCAAGGTCGACCACATTGGCGGCGAACACGTCACCGGTGGAGGTCCGGGCACTATGCGACCAAATCCTGAGCTCACCGCCCTCAACCTATCTTCGCCAGGACTGCGAGGCTTCCTCTAGATGACGCAGAGCCGAGTCGAGTTCCCCCCGGCTCGCCGCCAGCAGTCCTTCGAGACGGGTCAGTCGAGCGACCAGGGTGTCGGGGAAATCGGCCGGCCCGACCGCCTCGTTGGGCACGGTGTTGAGTTCGGCCTCGGCCCCCACATCGTCACCGGAAGCCAGGCGGGCCTCGGCGAGCAGGAGTCGGGCCTGCGGGCGCGAGAAGAAGCGGGTGCCCGGACGGGCGAGGGCTGCGGCGAGCCGTTCAACGGCCTCGCCGGAACTTCCCGCGGCGAGGGCAACCACACCCAGGTCGTAGTCGGCCATGGCCTCGTGCTCGGGGCTCCCCGAGCGGGTGGCAACCGCCACTTCGAGCTCGGCTGCCGCCAGAGCCTCTGCGTGGCGCCCGAGGCGCGAAAGGGCGTGCGCCTCGCCGGCATGAATGATCATGTCTTCATACAGGCCGCCGGAGCTGACCTGCTGGGCCAGCCGGGCCACCTCCAGGGCATGGGCAAAGTCACCCCGACAGGCTGCCGCCGAGGCAATCGTGGCCAACGACACCCGGGCCAGGTCGGGCCGTCCTGCCTCCTGAGCCAGCCTGGCAACCTCCGCATACACAGGCTCAGCCTCGACCATCTTTCCCATCCGGATCAGAGCTGCAGCCCGGGCAAATGCGACCTGGGCAGCAAGGAGAAGGTCGCCGCCGACCTCGGGGATGACTTCGCTTGCGACTGCCAGAGCCTCGACGTGCGTTGGATCCCCGGCGATCGCTTCGCCCCACGCGGCCCCTGCCAGTGCCATCGCCTCGAGTTCGGGGGCATCCAAACCATGGGTGTTGATCAGGTCCAGGGACTGCCGAAACGCCTCCAACGCCTCACGGGGATAGCAGAGGGTGGTGTGCAGCCACCCGCCCCGGAATGCGGTGGCTTCCGCCAGACCGAGGTGGTCGCCAGTCGCAATGAGCAGCTCCGAAGCCCGTCCGAAAGCCTGTTCCCAGCCCGGCCGCAGGCCTCTCCACGCTTCGACGTCGGCGAGGGCCAGCCAGATCTCGACCTCGTTGACCCGGTCACCCGAGGCCAGCCCGGCCGCTTCGCGCAAGAGAGAGGCGGCGGCGGGGAGCGCGCCGAGAGCCCGTGCGTCGGCCGCCGCAATCACGAAGAAGCCACAGGCCGCGCTCCGGTCACCCGCCTCCTGGTAGTGAAGGGCAACTTCTGCAGCGCTGCGGCCGGGTCGGGTAGCGAGCGCATCTGCGATGGAGGCATGGAGCCGGGCCCGGCGGGCCGGCGAGAGGTCCTCGTAGCACGCCTCCCTGAGCAGGGAGTGGCCAAAACGGATGCGACGATCCCCTGCCACATCGAGGAGCTCTCCAAGCGTTTCGCAGCGGAGGGCCTCGGCCAGGGTATCGACCCCCACCAGATCGGCAGCTTAGGCGGGATCCATGGGGCGGGCGACCGCAGCAGCGATATCGATGAGGAGCCGGGCCGGCGGGCTGAGACGGCCGAGAGGGCCCCGGACGAGCCCACGCAGCCCCTCAAAGGGCTCCCGCCCGTGCGAAACGGCCCGAGCACCCTCCCTGGCGAACAACGGGTTCCCCTCCGCCCCGGCGACCACGGTGCGCACGTCCTCGTCGTCGAGGCCGGGGGCCGTATCGGCCACGATGCGGCGGACGGCGACCTCGCTCAAGGGTCTGAGGAAGATCTCTTCGGCGCAGACTCCCCGTCGCCGGAGCCCCTCCAAGACGGCATCGAGTGCGGGATTGGGGGGGACCGGCCTTCGGGTGCCGACGACGAAGAGGGTGAGGTCGCGGAGGCGCCGCCCCACATACGCCAGAAGGGCCAGGCTCTCGGTATCGGCCAGGTGGATGTCATCGAGGATCAGGAGGAGAGGACCATCGGGGGTGGCGTAGGCCAGGAACTCCCCTATGGCATCGAAAAGTCTTGCCAGTTCCAGCTCGGGCGTCGGCGTGGCGGGTGACGCCGCCGGCCCCACCGGGTGGTCACAGACGGCACCAGGCGGGCGAGGTCGGCGGGCCAGCCGACCGATTCGGGCGGCGGAAGGACCTGTGCCAGGAGTTCCCGCAGAATTTCGCTCCACGGTGCGAACGGCGGGCCGCCTCCGAGCTCCAGCCCGGTCCCGGTGGCGCAGCGCCCGGCCCTCATGGCGACCCCCGCCGACAGCTCGGCGGCTAGCCGGGTCTTGCCGATGCCCGCCTCCCCGGTGACAAGCACGAAGCGGGGGGCAGCCGGGGCGGCGGCGGCCCCAAACAACGCCCGGAGCTCTTCAAGTTCCGATGATCGGCCGATGATCGGCGCTGCGGTCACCACATTGGTCACGGCGACTTTCGCCGGCCGGGTGCCCGGCCCCTTGGTGGCGGCCCCGGCAGCCTCGGCACCCGCGGCCCGTATCCTGCGAGCGAACGCCTGCGTCTCCATTGACGGCTCGACGCCGAGTTCGGCGTCAAGCACGGCCACGCACCTGCGATACGCAGCCAGGGCCTCGGCCGCCCGCCCGTTCGCCTCGAGGCGGCCGATGAGCGCGCGGTGACACGATTCACGCGCCGGATCGTGGCCAAGGCCCCGGCGCGCCCAGTCGGCAGCCGCAGGCAGGTCGCCGCTCGCCTCGGCCAGATCACCCAACCGTTCACATGCGTCCGCCACTCGGATCCGGTACTGCTCTTGCGCGACGAGCACCCACTCGTCGGGGAGATTGGCGAGCAACGGCCCGCGGTACAGCGCAACTGCCTCGGTCAGGGAACCGGCATCGCCCGCGGCCAGGAGAGCATCGAAGCGCTCGGTGTCCACCTCGCAGGGCAAATCCGACCCCAAGCCCGCCGTCAGGCGGTCGGCGACGAGGTGTCCTTGCCCGTCGACGGCCTCCAGGGCCCGCCGAACCGTCCAGAGGGCGACCCGCAACGACCCCCGGGCACTGGCATCCAGCACGTCGGGCCAGAACGTCCCCGCCAGGCGGACGCGGGGGTGGGGGCCGGGGTGCAGCACGAGATAGGCGAAGAGCGACCGGGCCTTGAAGCCGGGGATCGACGGCACTCGACGCCCGTCGATCTCGACCGAGAGGCCGCCGAACAGTCTCGCCCTCAGCATCGAAGAACTTTAACTGTTCCCCGACCGACAACCATAACGCTGCCGTAACGGGGCCTCTCCCAAGATGTGCCCTGACGGCGGCACAACGGGGCTGCTCCGAACGAAATGGGGTTCACGGTGGCCATCGATCAGGACAAGCTCAACGACTTTCTTGGACAATTTGGCCGACCTGGGTGCAACGTTTCTGGCCGCCAACATCGTCATCGGGGACAAGCTCGGCCTCTACAAGGAGCTGGCCGCCTCCGGGCCCTGCAGTTCGGAAGAGTTGGCTCAGCGCACCGGCACGACCGAGCGCTACGTCCGGGAATGGCTGCGCGGCCAGGCAGCCGGGGGGTACGTCACCTACGAGCCTGCCACGGAGGGCTACCACCTCAGCGAGGAGCAGGCGTTCGCGTTGGCCCAGGAGGACAGCCCGGCGTTCATGCCCGGCGCCTTCCAGATGGCAACCTCCGCGGTGAAGGACGAGCCCAGGATCGCCGAGGCGTTCCGGACGGGGGCGGGCGTTGGCTGGCACGAGCACCACCAGGACCTGTTCCAGGGGTGCGAGCGGTTCTTCCGGCCGGGCTACAAAGCCAACCTGGTCGCTGCATGGCTCCCTGCCCTGGGTGGTGTCGTCGCCAAGCTGGAGGCGGGAGCCAGGGTGGCCGACATCGGTTGCGGCCACGGCGCCTCGACCATCATTCTGGCCCAGTCGTTCCCGAACTCGAGCTTCGTAGGATTCGACTACCACGAGCCTTCCATCG